>CAVEWO010000039.1:0-9085 GCA_963619345.1 Bacteroidaceae bacterium | reverse complement strand
ATGGATTCTGCGATGGATTTCGCGATCATAGGCGGTGCTTTTCTAAGCAGCTTCGCCAGCTTGAAACATGGGAACGCGTAGTCGCCCAGCTTGATATCAGCCGGTGTTTCTATCATCGACATTATCTCGTCTTTCTCAAGACCCTCTATCTGCGGAGCCAGAATGTCCGCGATCTTTTCTCTGTAGCTGATCATATTATTCTCCCTTTATATTGATAATTTAAAAATTCCACTTGCTCGAACTATTTAAGCTTGACGACGGTCACTCCGTCTCCGCCCTCATTGAAGCCTCCGCTCCTGAAGCTGTCGACATTCCTGTTTCGCTTCAGCATGTCCCGGATGCCTGAACGCAGTATTCCCTCGCCTCTTCCGTGTATAACGGTCACTTCCTTGAGACCGGAGATGAATGCATCATCTATATATTTTTCGACATCCATCACCGCATCATCCATATTTTTCCCACGGACATCCACGGATGTTGAGATAGTCTGTGCTTTGTTCTTGTAAAGTCTGCCATATCCCGATGCCTTCGGCTTCGGCCTTTTCTTCGGCCTGCCGCTGTCGATCAGCATTATATCGGAGATGTTCACCCCGACTTTCATTATGCCGACCTGCACCTGCAGTTCTCCTTTGCTATCGGGCTTTGATATCACTTCGCCGTTCTGGCCGAGCGTAAGAATCTTGACGCGCTGTCCGACTTCTATCTTGTCAGGATCTACAGGTTCTGCATTCGTTTCTCGCTTTATGGTGCTCCTGTTTTTCTTTTCAAGTTCTCTGAGACGCCGCCTGTTCCTGTCAAATCCGGCATTCCTCTCACCTAGGCTCTCGAGCTTTGCCAGCGCCTTGAGCTCTTCCTGAACTTCCTTCGAAACTTCCTTTGCCTCGTTTACTATTTCTCTGGCTTTTTCTTTCGCTTTTGCCAGTTCTTTTTCTTTCTGCTCTTCAAATCTTCTGATCCGCTTTTCCAGCTCTTCCTTCTGACGCTTCATCTCGATATTTATCATGATGGCTTCGTCACGTTCTTCCTCAGCGAGCCGCTTGTCCTCTTCGAGAGCTGTTACCACGTCCTCAAACGCGATATCTCCCTCTTCCATGAGTTCTCTGGCTCTGTCCGTGATAGCGCCCGGAAGTCCCAGCTTGTGAGCTATATCAAATGCATTTGACTTCCCCGGTATACCTGTCAGCAGCTTGTATGTCGGACTCAGAGTCTCTACATTGAATTCCATCGATGCGTTTTCAACGCCGTCTGTAGCTATCGCATACTTCTTGAGCTCCGTATAGTGCGTTGTCGCTATCGAATACGCACCTGCGCGAGCCAGCTTTTCCAGCGTGGCGATCGCCAGTGCCGCACCTTCCGCCGGATCCGTTCCGGCTCCCAGCTCATCCAGCAGTATCAGGCTTCCATGATCTGCCTCCTTTACGATATCCACGATATTCGTCATATGCGATGAAAATGTAGAAAGGCTCTGCTCGATGCTCTGCTCATCTCCGATGTCTGCGAATATTTTTCTGTAAATCGGCAGTCTGCTTCCCGGAGCTGCCGGTATGTGTAGTCCGGTCTGCGCCATCAGAGAAAGCAGCCCGGCAGTCTTCAGCGTTACCGTTTTACCTCCAGTGTTAGGGCCGGTTATCACCAGCGTCTGATAATCACGCCCCAGCGAGATGTCTACAGGAACGACCTTTTCACGATCGATCAGCGGATGACACGCCGCCTTCAGTTCCATGATGCCGTCTTCATTTATATCCGGCTCTTCGCATCCCATCTCGATGGAAAGGCGCCCTTTTGCCATAAAGATATCGAGTTCCAGCAGCAGCTTCTGATTATTCACCAGATCGTGGTAATACTCTGAAACGCCGTCCGACAGTTCCTGCAGTATCCTGTTTATCTCCGCTTTTTCCTCGAGTTCCAGCTGTCTAAGCTCGTTATTGAGATTCACGATAGCCTGTGGTTCTATGAAAAGCGTGGCTCCCGTACCGCTCTGGTCGTGCACTATGCCGGGTACTCTGTTCCTGTGCTCCTGCTTCACCGGAACTACATATCTGCCGTTCCTCATCGTCACGATCGAATCCTGCAGTATCGTCTTATTGTCTGCAGAGTTCAGGATGTGATTCATCTTGGCTTTCAGAGCTTCATTCTGGCGAATGATCGCACGCCTTATGCTCCTGAGCTGCGGGCTTGCATTGTCTGCCATCTCATCTTCGGAAATTATGCACCTGTCAATCTCGTCGGCAAAGCGTTTATGGACTGCCAGCAGTTCGGCGACCGAACAGATTACCGGCACATCCGGTATATCTCCCTTGAGAAATGCAACGACACGCTCTGCAGTCTTCATATTATAAAGAATTTTCAACAGCTGAGCCATCGTCAGTACGCCGCCTTTTCGCGCAAAAGACACACTTTCCTCAATATCATAAAAACCACCGACAGGTAAAGGCCCTTTGTGATTTATGAGTCTTACCGCTTCTGTGGTTTCACCTTGACTTTCTCTTATTTCAGACACATCATCAGAAGGCGTCAGCTCCGAAATGACATTTTTGGTCATTTCGGAGCCTGCCTTTTCTACAAGCATGTCTATAATCTTATCATATTCTAAAACAGTTAAAGTCTTCTCTTTCATTTAGAATTATCCGTTATTCTTGTATTTTTCCAGTTCTTTCTTCAGTTGAAGGTTTTCCATCTGAAGGTCGAAGAAGCTGTTCTCAAGCTCTTTGCACTTGCCTTCGATCTCCTTGACAACTTCATCCATGCTGCTCTGAGCCTGCGTCTTTGCGGTTTCAGCTGCCTGCATCAGGTTCTGTATGTCGGCATCCTTCTGTCTCAGCTGGTTGAGGAGCTCATCTTTCTGCAGCACGATGGCCTGTGTCTCCTCTTTGTAGTCCATGTAGTTTTTCTTGGACTCATCCCACAGCTGAACATAATGCTGCGCATCCTTTTCAAGCTGGATATTCATCCTCTTCAGCTCTTCCATTTCCTCGAGCACCTGAAAGTACTCGCTTGCGATGTTTACCGCCGAAAGTACAGCTATATTTGACGGAACGACTCCTGCAGCCTTTGCAGCTTCAGTGACTTCCTGCATCTTCATGTCGACATGAGCTGCGACCTGTATGATCTCTTCCTTCGTTTTTTCTCCTGCTATAACATATTCCTGGCCGTAAATCTTTACTTTTACTTTATTGCTTTCCATGCGAATTCTCCTATATCTCTCTCAGGACTGCGTTAAGTTTATCCTTAAGTGCATTCAGTACATCGTTATGGACTGCAGCCACTTCATCGTCGGTCAGTGTTTTATCTTTATCTCTGTAGGTCAGCGTGAAAGCAACACTCTTCTTGCCTTCCTCGACCTGCTTGCCTCTGTATACGTCGAAGAGTTTAACGTTTTCAAGGATCTTCTTTCCGTGTTTTCTGATCACTTCTTCAATCTTTCCTACTGCCATATCTTCATCTACGAGAAGCGCAATGTCTCTCGATGTCGAAGGATACTTAGGCAGCGGAGTGTATACTATATCTGTATCAGCGTGTCTCATTATCGCATCAAACATGAGCTCACAGCAGTAGATCCTTACGCCGTCCATACCGTAGTTTTCTGCCACGTCAGGGTGTATCTCACCCATTATCCCAATCTCGTCATACAGAATATCCGCATCTTCTGCACCCTGTCTGCCTGACGGAACCGCTATCCTTGCACATCTGCCAGGATGATATACGCCGTACTCGGATTCAGCTTCAAATAATGCACCCTTTATGCCCAGGACTTTCAGGAGTTCCTCCAAGATGCCCTTGAGGCTGAAGAAATCTTCTTTCTTTCCGTACATGCCAATGCAGAGCGAGTACTGTTCATCCGGCAGTTCCTCTTCATTCAGCATGTTTGCCATGAATGTATTTCCTATTTCAAAGGCCTTTACATTATCTATGTTTCTCGAATAGTTTCTTGCGAGAACTTCGAGCATATTTGGAGTGAGGATGGTTCTCATCACTGAGTTTTCCTCACCGAGCGGGTTGATGATCTTTACAAAGGCTCTTTCCCATGAATCCTCATCTATCCTAACATTATCAACACCCTTAGGACTTACGAATGAATATGTCTGTATCTCGTTCAGTCCCATGCCGCAGAGTGAATTTCTCGCAAGATCTCTCAATGCTCTCTCATCCGAGATACCTGCTTCACAGTTGCCCTTCGGCAGTGTCACAGGAAGCTTATCATATCCGTAAAGCCTTGCGACTTCTTCGATGTAGTCTTCCTCTTCGAGAAGATCCTGTCTCACTGTCGGCGGTGTCACTGTCATAATGTTTCCGCTGCCTTCTACTTTTATTTCGAGGCTTTCCAGCATAGCCACCATATCTTCGCGAGTGATATCTATGCCGAGAACGTGATTGATCCTGTCAGCTCTGATGTCTATAGTCTTTGCCGCTTCCGGAACTGGATAATTGTCAACGCTGCCCTTGCATACCTTTCCGGCACCGATGAGCTCTATCAGTCTGCATACTCTGTCAGCTGCAGCCTCGCAGAGGTTAGGATCTATTCCCTTTTCGAATCTCGATGAAGCTTCTGTTCTCAGCCCGAGTTTCTTTGATGTTGCTCTGACGCTGTCACCACTGAAGTTTGCTGATTCAACGATTATCGTAGTCGTATCTTCTTCGATCTCCGAATTCAGTCCGCCCATGACTCCCGCGATAGCTATTCCTCTTTCCTCGTCCTTGATCAGCAGCATATCCTTTGTAAGCGTTCTTTCATTGTTATCAAGCGTAATGAATTTTTCACCTTCTGCCGCATTCTCGACGATGATCCTGCCGCCCTTCACCTGGTTGATATCAAATGCATGTATCGGCTGACCGTATTCGAGCATTACGAAGTTTGTGATGTCGACGATATTGTTTATAGGTCTCATACCTGCATACATGAGTCTCTTCTGCAGCCACCACGGTGACTGCTCTACCTTTACATCTGTAACGATCCTCGCAACGTATCTCTTGCAGCTTTCCGGATTCTTTATGTCTACAGAAACGTAATCCTTAGTTTCGCCCTTGCCGTTTTCATACTTTATATCTGTATCGGGATATGTGAACGGCTTTTTGAAAGTCGCCGAAGCCTCTCTCGCCATTCCTACCATGGCCAGGCAGTCAGGTCTGTTCGGTGTTATCTCAAAGTCCACTACAGCCTGCCTGAGTCCCAGCGCTTCCGCAAAATCCTGTCCCGGCTCATAGCCGCCTTCAAGAATCCAGATACCATCCTTATGTGCGACCGGAACAACCTTGTCCTCAAAGCCGAGTTCCTCTGCAGAGCAGAGCATTCCGAACGATTCCACACCTCTGAGCTTGCCCTTTGTTATTTTCACTCCGCCTTCCTGCTTAGGCTGTCCATGGAGCGGTCCAGGTATCCTGCTCTTGTGCAGAGCTACAGGTACGAGTGCTCCCTCAAACACGTTCGGAGCGCCGGTAACGATCTGCACCGGCTCTTCCTTGCCTACGTTCAGCATGCATACCACGAGCTTATCCGCATCAGGGTGCTTTTCTATTTTTTCTATTTTTCCGACTACCACGTTTTCCATTTCCTCGCAGAAATGCTCGCATGTTTCAAGATTCGATCCCGACATGATCATCCTGTCGCAGAATTCTTCGGTAGTTACATCCAGATCTATATAGTCTTTAAGCCATTCTATTGGAACTAACATCTATTAACCCTCCTATTTGAACTGATTTATGAAACGCATGTCGTTTTCATAAAATAATCTTATATCGTCTACACCGTATTTAAGCATCGCAACTCGCTCAACGCCCATACCAAAGGCGAATCCGGTGTACTTTTCCGTATCCAGATTACCCACTTTCAGCACATGAGGGTGCACCATGCCGCAGCCCAGGATCTCGATCCAGCCGCTGCCTTTACATACCCTGCAGCCCTTTCCTCCGCACTTGAAGCACGATACGTCCATCTCTGCACTAGGCTCCGTGAACGGGAAGTGGTGAGGTCTGAACTTCGTCTTAGTGCTCGTTCCGAAAAGCTGTTTTGCAAAGCTGTCGAGCGTTCCCTTGAGGTCTGCCATCGTTATTCCTTCGTCGACTACCAGGCCTTCGATCTGATGGAACATAGGCGAATGCGTAGCATCCGGAGTATCACATCTGAAGCATCTGCCCGGCGAGATTACCTTGATAGGAGGTTCCTGCTTGAGAAGCGTCCTTACCTGTACCGGCGAAGTCTGTGTTCTCAGCAGAGTATCCTTTGTAATGTAAAATGTATCTGTCATGTCTCTTGAAGGATGATTAGGTCCTGCATTAAGCGCATCAAAATTATTGAAGACAGTTTCCACTTCGGGGCCTTCCGAGATCGAAAATCCCATATTCATAAATACCTTTGACACTTCTTCGATCGTGATCGTCAGCGGATGTTTTACACCCAGAGTCACTTCTCTGCCCGGTTCTGTCACGTCGATCTTCTCGATCTTGAACTGTGCCTCCTTGGCAGCCGCTTTTACCGCCTCGAACTTTTCCTCGAGCATTTTTTCAACCTCGGCTCTGACTTTATTTGCCATCTGGCCTGTAGTTTTTCTTTCCTCAGGCGACAGTTTTCCCATTCCTCTGAGTATCTCAGTAAGCTTTCCCTTCTTTCCGAGGATCTTTACTCTTATATCGTCGGTCTGTGCCAGAGTTGAAGCTTCATTAAGCTGTGCCTTTGCTTCTTCTAAAATTTTGTTTAACTGAGCTTGCATCGTATTTACCTCTCATCTAAATTTATCTTTGTGACTGATACATAAGTATTCCGGCAGCCACTGCCGCATTTAACGATTCTATGGATCCCTCCATAGGTATCTTTACTTTTATATCTGCATTCTCCATGAACCCACGGCTCACGCCCTGGCCTTCATTGCCTATGACCAGAGCCGTATCCGAGGTCATGTCTGCCTCAAAACAGCTTATCCCGTTATCCGGGCATGTCACTGTTATCTTCTTTCCCATTTTTCTGATGAGTCCTACAGCCTCACTGCTGTCTCCCGCATTCAATACGGGCATCCTGAAAAGCGAACCCGCCGCAGCTCTCACCACTTTAGGCGAATAGACATCGCCTGTTCCCGAAGTCAGTATTATTCCTTTATATCCGGCAGCCTCTGCTGTCCGTATCATGGTGCCGATGTTTCCCGGATCCTGCAGCCTGTCCATCACCAGGATATTCCCTTTTCCTACAGCTTTCCCGAAAACTTCCTCACTGTATATGTATTTTTCTATCACCGCGATTATTCCCTGCGAATTTTCCGTCGAGGACAGCCTGTCAAACAGTTCGCCGCTCAGAACCACCGTACCAGCCTCATACTTGTCCGTATCAAAGTAAACCCCTTCACGAACGAATATACTGCTGATCCCGGCCCCCGTCCCGAATGCATCTTCCAGCGGTTTGACACCCTCGAGAAGATATCTGCCGGTCTCATCGCGATATTTCTTTTTCAGCAGCTTGAGTGTGCTTTTGTATATCTGATTATCTTTTGATCTGATCGTTTTCATATATCCTGACCGAAAAAGTGCAATGCAGAACAATAGCCGGCTAGCTAGAACCGGCTATTGGAATACTCTTTTCCTTTCTCTTATCTCTGTAAGAAAGTTGGTATATCTATGCGTGATGCACCTTTGTAAACATCATCATCCGCAGCCGCAGCTTTTGTCTCCTGTGGTTTTCTGAGTTCTGCACTGTCTTCCATAGCTCCTTCACCCGGAACGACAGAGCTGTTGAGCAGATCACTGTTAGGCTTTTCAAAGCCTGCTGCTATTACTGTTACTGATATCTCATCCTGCAGATCTTCTTTGATCGATGCTCCCAAAATGATTATTGCGTTCTTGTCCGCTTCTTCGTCGATCTGTGAAGCAACCCTGTCAACATCATACATTGTAAGATCTCTTCCGCCTGTGATATTGATAAGAACAGCTCTTGCTCCTGAAATCTTTGTTTCAAGAAGCGGGCTGTCGATCGCACCTCTCACTGCATCATCAAGCTTGGTCTCGCCTTTTCCTACGCCTACTCCCATATGTACGATTCCTCTATCCTTCATGATGGTAGTAACATCGGCGAAGTCGAGGTTGATGAGTGCATCGTCGACTATGATATCTGAAATACCCTGAACACCCTTCTTGAGCACTTCATCTGCCATCTCAAATGCTTCAAGAAGCGAAGTCTGCTCCTGCACGCTCTCGAGAAGCTTGTCATTAGGAACCACCACGAGCGAGTCCACATATTTCTTAAGAAATTTAATGCCGAGATCAGCATGCTCGCCTCTCTTCTTGCCTTCGAATCTGAATGGCCTCGTAACTACACCTACCGTAAGGATACCCATATCCTTGGCGATCTTTGCGATTATAGGAGCTGCACCTGTTCCTGTACCTCCTCCCATTCCGCATGTAACAAATATCATATCCGATCCTGCAATGAATTTTTCAAGATCTTCAAGATTTTCTTCTGCTGATTTCTGACCTACTTCAGGATTTCCTCCGGCTCCGAGACCTTTTGTAAGCTTCTCGCCTATCTGTATTTTAGTTTCTGCCTTACTCTTGGCAAGAGCTTGTTTGTCAGTATTTACAGCGATAAAAGTAACACCTTTCATCCCGCTGTCTATCATCCTGTTAACTGCGTTACAGCCGCCGCCACCGACACCTATTACTTTTATCTCCTGCAGCGTCGAGTCATTCATCTCAAATTGTAACATTCAGAGGTACCTCCTGTAAAATTTTATGCCCCGTATCTTCAAAACGTGAATTTAAAAGCATTCTCTTCATAATAAACACATACATTATAACATACAAATTTTATTGCGTAAAGGAACAATAATTATTACTGCCTACACTGATAACACCGCTTTCGACACCTTTCTGATACAGATTGTATATCACGGATTTCAGCGCTCCGGACTTTATTGCGGTCATGACATTGTCATATTTGCCCTTGCATACGAGTCCATCGTACACATAAGCTTCAACATTCCTGCCGCTGATCTTTATTTTTTTGAAATAAAGATCATTGTTTTCAGTCGTCTGGATCAACTTCATAGCTTTGCTGTAGACACCAGTCTCCTTAACGCTGATAGTCTCGGACAGCTGTGCATCCGTC
>CAVEWO010000038.1:0-9113 GCA_963619345.1 Bacteroidaceae bacterium | reverse complement strand
CATTGACGTCCTCCGTCCACGGCAGTCTCACGTGCCACAGGCTCCTGGTGATCCAGCCGGGATGCACATGGCTGTCTATGAATCCGGGCATCAGGCATTTCCCGCCGATGTCACGGATATCGGCATCTGCATATTTTTCCATATCCAGATCCGCTTCGTCACCGACAAAATCTATTTCTTTCCCGCTGAAAACTACGCAGTTCGCTTTTGGATTTTTTTCATCTGAAGTATATATGTCTGCATTTTTTATTATCGTAGTCATTTCTGTTTTCCTCCGGTATGCCGCATTATTCGTCGATCTTCATTTCAGGCGGCAGCTCTCTGAAGCCCTTTGTCTTTACAGCCAGGTAGATTATTCCTACTCCGAGCCAGATGCCTCCCAGGATCTTCGCAGGAGTTTCGATGAAGTAGAATACTACCAGCAGGCTCAGCATTCCCAGCGCCGGGATGATAAGATGCCTGATCATCGCACCTGCGCCTCTTTCCTTGCCTCTGATGATGTAATGTCCGATAACGGAGAAGTTTACCATGAAGAATCCGCATACTGCTCCGAACGATACGAGCGATGCTGCGCCCATTACGTTTTCCTGGTAGAACAGTGCTGTCAGAGCGATCAGTGTAGTCAGCACGATATTATTTACAGGAGTCTGGAACTTAGGGGAAACTTTTCCAAAGAATTTCTTAGGCAGGATGTTGTCGCGTCCCATTCCGTAGAGGATACGTGAAACTGCGCCCATTCCTGCGAGTGCACATACGAAGCTTCCGCAGTTGTCAACGATGAAGAATACAGTTCCGAGCCAGCTCATTCCTATGTGAGGGAACAGCTCGAATATTCCTGTATCAGGATCTTCGATATTCGCATAAGCTTCAGGCCATGCGATCTGCGAGAAGTATGCAACG
The DNA here is from genome assembly GCA_963619345.1 of Bacteroidaceae bacterium. GTDB lineage: Bacteria > Bacillota > Clostridia > Peptostreptococcales > Anaerovoracaceae > Lentihominibacter. The sequence continues at coordinate 8,213 of CAVEWO010000038.1, read as the reverse complement.
ATGGCGAAGATGATGCCTGCACCGATAACTACGCCCATGATAGCCTTGCCCATCACCTTCTGCGGATCCTTTGCCTCTTCTGCAAGAGTCGTTACAGCGTCGAAGCCGACGAATGATGCACAGAGAACTGCTGATGCGGCAAGCGTGCCCTTTATCTGGAAATTCTCAGGATTGTAGAATGCTGCAGGATCGAACAGTGTGCCTGATCCGCCTCCGTTCGTAACGTATCTCACGATGCATGCGATGAACAGGATCGTGAATCCGATCGCTGCACATGTGCATATAGTCTCTATGATACTTGCGGTCTTTATTCCGACGATGTTGATGATCATTCCGATCACTGCGATCACGATAACGATCGCCCATACAGGGATCATCGGGAAATACTCATTGATGTAAACTCCCAGCAGCAGGTAGCAGATCATCGGAAGCAGCAGATAGTCGACGAGCATAGCCCAGCCTGACAGGAATCCCACGTGCGGCTGCACGGATTTGCTTATGTATGTGTAAGCAGAACCTGCTGACGGATAAGCTTTTACCATCTGCGTGTAGCTGTATGCCGTAAACAGCATAACGACTGCGGTAGCACAGATCGACAGTGTGTACATGCCTCCCGTGCTCGGCGTGAACAGTCCATAGTAGTTGAATACTACCGTGGGTGCCAGATATGACAGCCCGAACATGATTATAAGCGGCAAAGTCATACTTCGTTTCAATGTAGCTTCGCCATTCTGGTTTCTTTCACTCATGATAAACCTCCTGAATAAAATTGAAATGGTAATGATTCCGGTAATGAGATGCAGTTCGCACTGCTCATTACACGTTTATAATATTCAGAAAGTTCTTTTTCTTCAATGTTGTTTTGTTGTTGTTTTTTGTCTTTTTTTGCCGAAAACAACAATGCCATGCACCGTGCATTAGTTTTCGAACATGGCGATATAGTGCTTTACAAGAAGATCATCCACGATGCTCCTGACGACATGCGGCTCATAGTATACCGTGCTGTCTGCCCTGCGCTTCACATATTTTTCCCGGAACTGCTTCGGCGTGGACTTGTACCATTCCCTGAACGCACGGTAGTAGTACTGCGGATCTGAAAAGCCGCAGAGCTCTGAAATCTCAACGATAGTGTGATCCGTGTTTATCAGATACCACTCGGATTTGTTAGCTCTGATATATGCCAGCATGCGTCTGAAACCTATGGAAAATGTACGCATGAATTCGGACAGATAGCTGCTGCTCAGTCCGAGATGTGATGCCAGAGCCTCGAGTGTTACCTTGCCTTCAAAGTGAGTTCCCAGATAAGCATAGATCTGCTGCACTCTTTCGAGCACGTCTTTTGGCATCTCATCTCTGCCGTAATGATAGATGGCGATGTTGAAATGAAATATGAACATATCTGCTATCGACTCTGTGATCGCAGTTATGCGCTCTGCGCTGTCTGCCGGATTACCGTCCAGAACTATCTTCAAAAGTGTTATCAGCTTGCCGCGCAGGCGGTCGTGGTACGCAGCCATATACTTTGTCGTTGTTTCAGAGCAGCCTTCACACACAAACAGCTGGTGTTCTATATTGGGATATTTATCTTTAAACGCCATTAAATCAACATAAAACGAGACACACATATTGTATCCGTCGCTGTAAAGATAGTACGCGTCTCTGTCAACGGACACGTATTCCCCGGCATTGAGCGTGAATTCTTCATATGCGTATGCAAACTTTATCGTACCGGTCAGGCAGAATATGATCTCTAGCGTCCCCGCTTCATGCATGTTGAGCGGCTTGTCCTTGACCGCATACACGCTGATGCTGAGCGGTGTATCCTTTATGTGTACTATGTTTTCAAAACCCATGGCGCCCTCCTTGTCAGCGGCTTTGCGTCTGGCTTGTAAAAAGCCGGCACATTCCGTTTTTTTATGGCCGCAGTCTGACGATTTTTACCTGCGGCTCCTGGTAAAATATTAAGGAAAAATGAAGCTTTATGCAAGAAAAAACGAATCATGCCCGTTTTTTATCTCGCTTGACCGGACTTATCACAATAAATCCGATAATAATAAGAGCTGTCGTCAGCAGCCACGAAACAGGAAATGCATAATACAGAATATTTAACTGATAATGCCGGCTGAAAACAGTACCTATCCATACGATGCGGAAACAACAGGTTCCTATGATCGCAGCAGCAGCCGGATATAATGAATACCCTGCACCTCGCAGCACTCCCGCCGGAATTTCATACAAACTGCACAGCGGTTCAAAAAAAAGAATACACATAATACGAAGACAGGCATGTTGTATAACGGCAGCTTCTGCAGAAAAAATCCCGGCGAAAAAACTGCGGAACAGAACGAGTGGTTCAATAATTACCAGGCTGCCCAAAACAGAAAAAAACAAGCATATCCATGTGATTTTCCTGCATCTTTCATTTTGCCCGGCAGAATGATTCTGACTGATAAAAGTTGTTGCTGTCTGCCCGAATGCAGTAATCACATAATAAGCAAAGTACTCAAAATTCATAGCAATGGTGCTGCCTGCAATCGCATAAGAGCCAAAGCTGTTTACGGAAGCCTGCACAAATATATTGGCAAGGCAGAATACTGCACCCTGAACAGCCGAAGGGATCCCTGTCTTAAGAACAGCCGCCATACATCCGGGATCGACATCGCCTTTATCAAATGAAAACGAAACATCGGAAAAATCCTTTTTTAAGCGGCGTAGCACAAGAATCGCAGAAAGCATGGTGGAAACGACTGTAGCAGCTGCTGCACCAAAGACACCAAGCCTAAACATTGCGACAAATATAAAATTAAGAAACACGTTCACCACTCCGGACAGTGCGAGAGCAATAAAAGGATAGCGGCTGTTGCCATATGCCCTGAGGATCGCAGAGCCGAAATCGTAAAGCATCAAAAATGGATATCCGGCGAAATATACTCTGAGATAAAGGGCAGCGGTATCAAGTATCTCCGATGGTGTTTTGATAAGAATAAGTAAAGGCGCAGAGATACATTGTCCGGCAATAAGACCTGCCGCACCGACAATCACAGCCAGTGCCAGCACAGTTTTGATGACGGATCCCATGTCATGGTCTCTATTCTGCCCGATCTGCCGTGCAACCAGCACATTTACGCCGACAGACAAGCCTGATGACAAAGATACGATCAAAGCAATGATTTCACCATTGGTGCCTACGGCAGCAAGAGAGTCCGATGTACAGAAAATGCCTACTATCGCAGTATCGGCCGCATTGAACAACTGCTGAAACATACTGCTGAGCGCAACAGGTATGGCGAAAAAAAGAATGCTCTTGTATAAGGAGCCTGTAAGGATATTTATATTTTTTTCACAGTAATGCATATTTTTTCAACCTTTCAAAAATATTCTTGAATCATTGTAAACCAATCATTATAATAGAAAAAGCGAATGTATTCGATTTTTAATATCAAAAAAAGGAATGATATCAGATGGACAATAACTTGCTGAAATACCTTGCTTTTGTAAAAACAGTAGATACCGGGAGTTTTACAAAGGCTGCAGCCAGTCTGAATTATGCCCAGTCCTCCATCAGTAAAATGGTTGCGGATCTGGAAAAGGAATGGGGGATCGTTTTGCTGCAGCGAAATAAAAAAGGAGTCGGCTTGACTTCTTCCGGAGAACTGATCCTGCCGTATGCAAGAAAAATATTAAATGACTTTGAGAAAATACAGGAAAAAGTAAATGAGATCCATGAAATTCAAAGCGGCATCGTCAGGATCGGAACCTTTTCCAGTGTGGCAATCAACTGGCTGCCGAATATTTTTTCAAAATTTCAGGAGGCCTATCCGAAGATCGATTATGAGATACTGTTAGGCGATTATGATGAAGTGGAAAAATGGATCCAGGAAGGGCGTGTTGACTGCGGATTTCTGCGCCTGCCTGCCGGCGGCAGCTTTGATACGATAATTCTGAAAAAAGATGAATACAAAGCTGTGCTGCCGATCGATCATCCACTTGCAGAAAAAGAAATGCTGGGTTATGAAGATCTGAATGATCAGCCGTTTCTGCTGCTGGAGCACGGCGGAAAAACGGAAGTGTCCGAATTGCTGGAAAAGAACAATGCCCATCCGAATGTCCGTTTTATAACATGGGAGGATTATGCGATCATGTCAATGGCCGAAAGGGGATTAGGGATCGGCATATTACCGGAAATGATCCTGAAGCGCATACCATATCAGATCGCGATCCGCCCTTTTACAAAACCGTATTTTCGAGAAATTGCACTTGTAATGAAAGACAGACGTAAACTGACTCCTGCAGCAAAAAAATTTACGGAATATCTGAAATACAAGGATATCGATCAGGCTGCTGTAAATCGAGTCCCGGTTATCTGAATCAGCCTGGAACTGCCGCTGATAATGCGCTATAATATCAGCATACGACACTGACTCGCAAAGGAGATTTTACTCATGAAAAAAAATGCTCTTGTACTCAGCGGCGGCGGAAGCCGCGGAGCCTATGAAATCGGCGTATGGAAAGCTCTGAAAAAACTCAGGATCAGAATAGATATGGCTTTCGGGACTTCTGTCGGTGCTATAAACAGTGCCATGGTAGTGCAGAAAGATCTGAAGCTGGCCGAAGAGCTCTGGAAGCAGCTCGAAACCGATATGATATTCGATATCGAGTCCGGCGGCGGTCCTGTCGAAGAAGCTCTGGCCTACGCGAAAGAGATCGTGCTCCACGGCGGCGCAGGTAATTCAGGGCTGTCAGCCCTTCTTCACAAGTATATAGATGAACAGAAGATACGCAGCTCCCGCATCGGATACGGTCTCGTGGCGACGGAGTACCCTTCCCGCCGCAAGTGCATCATGTACAAGGATGAAATCCCGGAAGGGCTTATGATCGACTATATCATGGCGAGCGCATCGTGTTTTCCGGCAGTGCAGAAATACATCATCGGCGATAAAAAATATATAGACGGCGGTTATCACGATAATCTCCCGGTCAGTATGGCTCTCGATAAAAAGGCTGACCGCATCATCGCAGTCGACCTGCAGGCTCCCGGCACGATCGATCACGAAACTCTGAGGCACGCGGGAAACGCCTGCGATGAATTCCACATGATAAGATGCCCTCTTGACCTCGGCAATTTCCTGATCTTTGACAAGGATAACACTGCCAGGATCATGCAGCTCGGCTATCTCGACACGATGCGCCACTTCGGAAAATATGAAGGGATCCGCTATACGTTCAGAAAAAAAGCATTCACACCGCACCAGCTGTACGGCGCCGACAGTGCAGCATCTATACTGGGGCTCGACCCGTGCGAGATCTACGACCGCGACACCTTCTGCGCAGCCGTGCGCATGCACATCGCAGATCTCCGGCTCTCATCCGCAAAACGTTCAAAGGCGATGCACTATCTGAGAACGGTCAAACTTGTCGGCGCCAAAAAAGCACTGTCCGCTCTAAAGGACATCACCGCCGACACCGACCTTCACGCACAGCTGATGCTTTACATCGCGGAAAATCTCAAAGAAACCGAGGAGCGCAGCTTCTTTCTGAGGCCGGACATTTTCAAGCTTCTCGAAAGCGAAATACAGGCGGCAAATTTCATCGTCAAAGAAAAACTCCTCTGATCTGCAGGGGAGTTTTGATCTGCAAAGATGCACTTCCCTTTAAGAAAACCTTCACATTTGTTAATACATCTTTAATATTTTCCCTGATTTTTTGTTAATATTTTTTCTTTTATAATAGTCACTGTAACGAAAGAGGTGACTATTATGAAAAACATTCTCGAATATCTGGAAGCGACTGCAGACATGTTTCCCGAAAAAACGGGATTCACAGATCCCGACCGGGATGCGGCGTTCGCCCAGGTCATGAACCGCTCCAGAAAAGCAGCGGGCTCTATGAAAGATATACCTGCAAACAGCCCCGTTGCCATTGTCATCGATCGCAGCGTCAAATGCATAGAAGCGATGTTCGCAGCAGTTTACGCCGGTTGTTTTTACACTGTGATCGACGTTCATTCGCCTGTATCTCGTATAAGCGATATATTCAGCACGCTCAGACCGGCCGCCGTGATAACCGACAGCAGCTGCCTGGCGCTGACCAGTGAAATCCTCGAAGGATGCAGCATGCCGGCTCTTCCCGTGATCATCTACGAAGACGCCGTAAGCTGCCCTGAAGACACAGAATTCCTGAGCAGCATCAGAGCTTCGATGATCGATACTGATCCGCTGTACGTACTGTTCACAAGCGGATCGTCGGGAAAGCCCAAGGGCACCGTCGTATCCCACCGCAGTGTGATCAGCTACACAGACTGGGTCTCGACGGAATTCGGATTCGATGAGACCACGATATTCGGTTCGCAGGCACCGCTGCACTTTTCCATGTCGGTGACAGATCTGTTCTCGACGATCAGATGCGGATGCACCTACAGCATCATACCCAAAAAAATGTTTTCTTTTCCGGTCGACCTGATCTCATACATGAACGAACGGAAAGTCAACACGATCTACTGGGTGCCTTCCGCGCTGGCCATCGCTCCGAACTGGGATCTCTTCGAATACAAGAAACCCGAACACCTCGAGAAAGTGCTCTTTGCAGGAGAAGTTATGCCGGTGAAAAACCTCAACTACTGGAAAAAACACCTGCCGGACTGCCTCTATGCGAATCTTTTCGGCCCTACCGAAACGACAGACATCTGCACGTTCTACAAGATCGACCGTGATTTCAAAGACGACGAGGCGCTCCCTATCGGCCGTGAATGCGGCAACTGCGGCGTTTTTCTGCTGACAGAAGACGGCAGGCTCGCTTCAGAGGGCGAAGAAGGCGAACTGATCGTGCGCGGCTCTTTCCTCGCAAGCGGATATTACAACGAGCCGGAGAAAACGGCTGCTGCCTTTCCGCAGAATCCGCTCAACCGGAGCTACCCGGAACGCGTTTACCGCACCGGGGATCTCGCCAGGATGAACGAAAAGCGAGAATATATTTACATATGCAGGAAGGATTTTCAGATCAAGCGCATGGGATTCCGGATCGAGCCCGGCGAGATCGAAACAGCGGCAAACGCATTAAACGGCATAAAATCGTCGGCAGTCATATATGATGACAAAAGCCAGCGCATATTGCTGATATACGAAGGCGCCCTGAAGGATACCGAAGCTGTCTGCGGACTGCTCAGTGAAAAGATCCCTGCATACATGCGCCCCGATGAAGTCATCAGGATCCGCTCGATGCCGTACAATGCGAATGGCAAGACCGACCGTGCAAAGCTCAGATCACTGTACGCCGGAAGCTGATGCCCGGCACCGCAGCAAATCGAAAGGAACAAAGGTGAAACAAATGAATGAATTACTCGAAATACTCCATGAGATCAACCCCACAGCTGAATTCGAAGGCAGGACAGATCTCGTCGACTCAGGCGACCTCGACTCGATGAGCATCGTGATGCTCGTTTCCGAACTGAATGACGAATTCGATATAAGCATCTGCGTGACCGACATCACGCCTGAAAATTTCAATTCAACCGAAAACATCATGAAGCTGATATGCAGACTTCAGTCAGAAGACTAGGCACAAACACAAAGGAGACCTGAGCCATGAGCTACACGACGATAACATTCCTGATCTTTCTGCTGGCGACGGGACTGCTCTACTACACAGTGCCAAAGCGCATACAGTGGACAGTCCTGCTAGCCGCATCGCTGGCGTTTTACATACTGACATGCGGTAAAATGGCCGTGTTCCTGCCGGCCGCCACCGCCGTCATCTATGCAGCGGGACTGGCCCTCGGGCACCTGGACCGCAGCTTTGATAGCCGCAAAAAAGAGCTCGGCCGCGCAGCGAAAAAAGAACTGAAAAAGAAGACCGACTCCGGAAAAAAAGCCATTGTCCTCGTATCGGTGATACTTATGGTACTGATGATCTTCTGCACGAAATACTTCAATTTCTTCGGAGATATCATCAACAGCATCACAAACGCGATCACACACTCAAAGCCGGTACCGGCGCTGAAGATCCTGATGCCGCTCGGCATCTCGTACTACACGCTGATGGGCATAAGCTACATAGCAGACGTGTACAGGAAGACCGCTAAACCGGAGAAAAATCCGCTGATGCTGATGCTCTTCCTCTGCTACTTCCCGCATATCGTCGAGGGTCCGTTCGACCGTTACGACTCGCTCTGCAGTCAGCTGAGAGAGCCGCATCACATAGACTATCAAAGGATCAAA
>CAVEWO010000037.1:0-9376 GCA_963619345.1 Bacteroidaceae bacterium | reverse complement strand
GAGGTGCTGGATGAGTTCAGACCTGTGCTCAAAAACAGGTACAGAGAAGATATGCTGGTGCTTTACGAAAAGATCGTGCGTGAAAAGCTGGCACACGCCAGGGCGCAGAGACATTACCGGAGCATGGTCGCCGTGATGAGGAAGATGAAGGACATACCCGGAGGAGACCTCGTGGTGGAAGATCTTGATGAGGAATTCAGGATAAGATATCCGAACCGCATGAGCATGATGAACGAACTCGATATACTTTACAGGGAGAAGATAAAGCGCGGCGGTATCATTCTTTTAGACTGACGCATACTCGCTGCATACTTTTTCAAAGCATATCTGAGGCACTTTGTTATTTGCGCCATTTATGGTAAAATAGCAATGTATGTGCAGAGGCAGAAAGCTCTGCGCATGCCGGACGTTAAAAAGGGAACATATCACTGAGAAAGGTGGACTTATGATATACGGAGTAATCCTTGCGGGAGGCATAGGCAGCCGCATGGGCAACAAGGAAAAACCGAAGCAGTATATAAACATAGGCGGCAAGCCTATAATCCTGCACACGGTAGAAAAATTCTGCATGTGCAGCGAATTTGAAAAAATACTGATACTCTGTCCGGAGGACTGGATCGAGTACACGAAAAATCTGATAAAAAAGCATGTGTCGGACACGGAACGCATCGAAGTGATCGAAGGCGGCGCGACGAGAAATGAAACGATCATGAACTCGATCGCATATATAGACAATGCCGGGCATCTCGATGATGATACAGTCATCGTGACGCATGATGCCGTAAGACCGTTCGTGACATACAGGATACTGAAAGAGAACATAGACGCAGCGCAACGGTATGGCGCATGTGACACGGTCATTCCTGCGACGGATACGATAGTAGAAAGCAGGAACGGCAGCATCATATCAGACATACCGGACAGGTCGGTGCTCTATCAGGGTCAGACGCCGCAGAGCTTCAAGGCTGTGAAGCTGCGTGCGCTTTACGAAGGCCTGACAGACGAAGAGAAAGAAATACTGACAGACGCAGCAAAGATATTTGTGATCAGAGGAGAAGATGTACATCTTGTAAAAGGTGAGAATTCCAATATCAAGATAACGTACCCGTACGACCTGACGGTAGCGGAAAGTCTGCTCCAGACGAAAGGTGAGTGAGATGCTCAATACGATTTACAGATTGGTGGAACCCAGAAAAATAGAAGTTGAATTCAATGAAATTGATACGAAATCAGACAGTGTGATAGTCAGACCGACGCACCTTTCCATATGCAACGCAGATCAGCGATACTACCAGGGAACGAGAGCGCCGGAAGTGCTGGCGAAGAAACTGCCGATGGCACTGATACACGAAGGCATCGGAGTGGTGGTGCACGACAGCGGAGGCGAGTTTTCACCGGGAGAGGCCGTGGTGATGATCCCGAACACCCCGGTAGAGAGCGACCCGTTTATCGCAGAGAACTATCTGCGTTCCAGCAGATTCAGAGCGAGCGGCTTTGACGGGTTCATGCAGGACAACGTGGCGATGGGCAGAGATCGCATAGCCAGACTGCCGGATCATATCGACCGCGAAGTGGCGGCGTTCCTGGAGATAATCTCGGTTAGCAACCATGCAGTCGGCAGGTTTGACAGGTTTTCACACGGGAGAAAGGATCACATCGCGGTGTGGGGGGACGGAAACCTGGGATATATCACGTCGCTGTTTCTCAGATACAGATACCCGGATGCGAAGCTCTATATAATGGGAGTTAACCGCGACAAGCTCACGGGATTCTCGTTTGCAGACGAGACTTTTGATGTGCGGGAGATACCTGATGACATTGTGATAGATCACGCTTTCGAATGCGTCGGGGGAACGGGCGCACCGAAGGCTATCGATCAGATTATCGATCATATAAGGCCGGAGGCAACGATCGGCATACTTGGCGTTTCAGAAAACCCCGTGCCGGTCAACACCAGGATGATACTGGAAAAGGGTCTGCGCGTGTTCGGCAGCAGCCGTTCCGGCAGGCAGGACTTCATCAGCACGATAGAAATGTTCACGGAGCATCCGGAAATGGTCGCGCTGATGAAAAATATAGTAGGAGACGTGGTGGACGTGAGGAGTATCGAAGATATGCACACCGCGTTCCAGAAGGATATAGCCAAGGCAGGCGGTAAGACAATAATGCTTTGGAATGTATGAGAATTCAAGAGGTAGTATGTGTAAAGTTTCTGTTATTGTACCTGTGTACAATGTTGAAGATTATATAAGGAACATGCTGGAGTCGGTGCAGCATCAGTCGTTTGAAGACTTTGAAGTCGTGATCGTCAACGACGGCTCGACCGACGGCTCGCAGGCGATCGCAGACGAGTTCTGTCGTGAAGACAACCGGTTCAGGTGTTTTGTAAAGGCTAACGGCGGCGTTGCATCGGCACGCAACAAGGGCCTGGACAAGGCGCGCGGCGAATATGTGGTGTTCTATGATCCTGACGACTTCATCCCTGAGGACAGTCTGGAAAAGATGTACGGCGCTGCAGAAGCGTCCGGCGCAGATATGGTGATCGGTGTGATGGAGGAAAAGAGCCTCGGAGAGTCACTTATCTACATGCATTCGCAGAAGCTGGCCAAACAGAAGAGGATAAGCCCTCTTGACCGTCACTTTTTCGGAGCATGGTCACTGTGCAACAAGATGTTCTCGCTGGCTTTCCTGAAAAGGACCGGTATAAGATTCGAGAAGCTGTCGAATGCGGAAGACGGCGTCTTTACTTTCTGTGCGCTGAATCGCACGAAGAAGATAAGCGGCTGCGACACTATTGCGTATAATTATATAAAACGCCCATTCTGGCTGTCGCCGTCAGCGACCCAGATTATAAGCAGCAAATATCTTGACGGTCTGCTGGAGTCGCATGACAGAATACTTCAGGAGGCACAGCGGCTTGCGGACAGGTATCTGAAGAATGCGGCTCAGAAAAGGGCATATCTCGAACCCCTGTACATACGCTTTATCGATGGAGAAATAATAAACGGATATTACCGCGGCATATGGCGCGCTCAGGAGGATCTGATAGACAGGATGATGTACAGGACAAAGATGTACAAAGCGCATATTTCAGACAGAGAGTGGGACAGACTGCTGAAGCGTCACGAGGATATAGATCTGGCGAAAGGATTCATGCAGCCTTCTGTCATGGCTGCAAAGCCTAAGGTTTCGATAATACTGACTGCAGGCGGTTCTGCGAAGAAGCTGGATATGATACTGGGGAGCATATACAATCAGCTGTTTCCGGTGTTCGAAGTACTGGTTCCGGTAGAAACGTACGGCAAGATAGACAATGTGTACAGAAGAAAGGCCAACCTCCGGACTGTTGACAGCATAAACGGCTCATCTTTTGGATATGAAGCCATGAAATCGGCAAAAGGTGAATATGTGCTGGTTTTCAATGAATTTGCCATGTTCACGAAAAACTCGCTCAAGCAGATGGTGATGAAGCTGATGAAGAACAGCGATCTGGATTTCGTGTCGATGCTGATGAAGCGGTATGACGGTGAAAAATACGAACAGATCTCGTGTCTGAGCGCATCTTACGGATATACGAAGAGCGGAGCGACGAAAAACAGCAGACTGACGATATATGACACCTTCCTTTCAAACAAGCTGTTCAGAAAGGATGTGATGTCCGATTTTGATTTCGGGAGCGACACGGTCAAGGCGGTGCACAAGCTGTACAGGACGCTCAATTTCATGAAGCTGCGAAAGGGCGTGATGATAACGGATATGTCGGAGGAGGACATCATGGCAAGAGCCGGATGCGATGTGAACAGATTTGCGATCAGAGCCGGATACCTCAGGAATGAAACCGTGCGAAGGATGACCGAAAGCCTGAAGCGACACATAACGAGAGAAGATATAGATAAATTCAGGAGAAGACTGGGAAGATAACATGAAGATCGTTTTTAAAACCCTTCTGGGTATATTGAATTTGATATACGGCGTTATGAAGCTGTTTCCTGTAAAGGAAAGGATCACGTTCATAAGCCGTCAGAGCAATGAAAAGTCGGAGGATATGCTCCTGCTGGAGCGCGAGCTGAGACGGCAGGTGCCGGGAACTGAGCTGGTGTTCCTGTGCCGCAGGATCAACGGAAGTATAGGATCGAAGATAGGATACTGTTTCCATATACTGACGCAGATGAGATATATCGCGACATCAAAGGTCGTGGTGCTCGATTCGTACTGCATAAGCGTGAGCGCGCTCAGGCAGCGCAAATCTCTCGTTGTGATACAGATGTGGCACGCGCTCGGATCGCTGAAAAAGTTCGGACTCAGCATAGTCGGTGAGGGAGAAGGCAGAGATGCGGATATCGCAGATGTCTTTGCGATGCATCGGAACTATACGCATGTGCTGACGAGCAGTCACGCATGTGCTCCAAACTTCGCAGAAGCTTTCGGATATGACATGGATCACATGGTGGTGATGTCGCTGCCGAGAGTTGACAAGCTGACGAGCTGGGAGATCAAGGAGGATGCGCTGCGCAGGATATACAGCGAATATCCTGATTTCAGAGACAAAAAGGTAGTCGTATACGCGCCGACGCTCCGTGTGGGACGAGACATATCTGCAGAGACCGCAGAGCTTGCTGCAGCGTTTTCCGCACCGGAATATATATTTGTGCTGAAAAAACATCCGCTTACGGATATAGATTTCGAACACGGCGAAAACTGCATCATCGATGACCGTTTTACAACGCTTGAGATGCTTTTCGCAGCGGACTGCGTGATATGCGATTATTCGGCAGTGATCTTTGAAGCGGCGATAATAGGAAAGCCGATGTTTTTCTATACGTTTGATTATGATACTTATGGGGTCGAGAGGGACTTTTATATAGACTACAGAGCAGAGATGCCGGGACTCCTGTCACCCGATCCGCAAATGCTGGAGCAAGCCGTGGCGAACGATGACTGCGACCTCAGCCGCGTGCGGGCCTTTGCACATAAATATGTGGAAAACCAGGAAAACTGCACGAAGAAACTTGCAGCTTTCATAGAAGAACAGTACAGGCAGTACGGCGATAAAAAGCTTGAAAAATAGAGCTTTTTGATATATCATAAAATTTGTGACAATTACAGCTGAGGCTGTTTTGATTAGTTTAAGGAGATGAATGGAAAGATGAATATGAATGTTTTTAAGGGAAGCGACAAGTACGTTGTTACCAATGAACTTATGAATGCAGTAAACGTATCTATCGCGTTGGAAAAGCCGCTCCTCATCAAGGGGGAACCGGGAACAGGCAAGACTATGCTGGCAGAGGCGATAGCGGACGCTCTCGATATGGAGCTGATAATCTGGGGTATCAAGTCGACTACGAAGGCTCAGGAAGGTCTCTACGTGTACGATACCGTACAGAGACTGTATGACAGCCAGTTCGGCGAAGGAAACGTAGGCGATATCAGTCAGTACATCAAGCTCGGAAAGCTCGGTGAAGCTTTCACTTCGGACAAGCAGGTCGTACTCCTGATCGACGAGATAGATAAGGCTGACCTCGAATTTCCTAATGACCTCCTCTGGGAGCTCGACAAGATGGAATTCTATATCAATGAAACCAAGGAAACTGTAAAGACAAAGTACAGACCTATCGTTATCATCACATCGAATGCAGAAAAGGAACTGCCTGACGCATTCCTCAGAAGATGTATCTTCCACTACATTGAATTCCCTAACAAGGAAAAGATGGAAGAAATCGTCAAGGTGCACTTTGGTGATATCGAAAGAAAGCTCAGCGAAAAAGCACTCGAGGCATTCTATGAGCTCAGAGGAATGGATGATCTGCAGAAGAAGCCGAGCACATCAGAGCTTCTCGACTGGATACAGGCGCTGATGATAAGCGGCGTAGACATCAACAACCTGAAGAAAGAAATGCCGTTCGTAGGCGTACTTCTGAAGAAGAACCAGGATATCGACGTGATGCATGAAATAAATGAGAAAGGATACTCGCTTAAGAGATGGTAACGCTATGTTTTTAGAATTTTTTTACCTGCTTAGAGCAAAAGGTTTGGAAGTTTCTATAAACGAGTGGATGATACTTGTAGAGGCTCTTGACAAAGGGCTGGCACATTCATCTCTTATGGGATTTTACAATTTGTGCAGGAGCATCCTGATAAAGTCGGAGTCCGAGTACGACAAGTTCGACGCTGTTTTTGCGGAGTACTTCAAGAATGTGCAGACGCCTGACGATCTGCCGCAGGAGTTCTGGGACTGGCTCGACGAGAGTGATCACGAAAGGCCGCTTGACGACAAGGGCAAAGGCGATGAGTTCCCTAAGGAGCTTGAAGAGCTGCTCGAGATGTTCGAGGAGCGTATCAAGGAACAGAAGGAAAAGCATGACGGCGGATGCTACTGGATCGGTACGGGCGGAACATCGGTGATGGGTCGCGGCGGATTCCATACTACGGGCATCAGGACAGGCGGTTACAGCCGTCACAAATCCGCGGTGCAGGTTGCAGGCGAGAGAAACTTCCAGGATTTCAGAGACGACAAGATCTTGGATATAAGACAGTTCCAGATGGCGTTCAGAAGGCTCAGACAGTATTCGTCGAGAGTCGAGGCGCAGGAGACGGAACTCAATATCGATAAGACGATAGATGAGACATGCGATAATGCAGGCATGCTCAAGATAGTATATGACAAGCCGAGGAAAAATACTGTAAAGCTGCTGCTGCTGATTGATTCGGACGGTTCCATGCTTCCGTACAGCAAGCTGTGCAACAGACTTTTCCAGGCAGTAAGCCAGGCCAACCACTTCAAGGATCTGAAAATATACTATTTCCACAACTGCGTGTACGATCATCTGTACACGACGCCTTACTGCAAGCGAGGCGACTGGATCGAGACCAACTGGGTGCTCAGAAATCTGGACAGCGAGTACAAAGTTATATTCGTAGGCGATGCGGCGATGGCACCGTCAGAGCTTTTTAAGAAAGGCGGCAACTCGTACATTGGTCTGTGGAACGAAGAACCGGGAATGGAATGGCTCTACAAATTCAAGAGAAGATACAAGAAACAGATATGGCTCAATCCTATCGACAAGAGCACGTGGGAATGGATATACGGCGCAAAGACGATAAATGCAATATCCGAAGTGTTCCCTATGTTCGAGCTTACTCTTGACGGTCTTGAGGCCGGCATCAAGAAACTTCTCGTTAAATAGCTGTGATATGCAGGATATGTAAAAGCGCAGGCATGCAGAGTGTCTGCGTTTTTCTTGTATAAACAACAAACGTGACTTCGAGCGGGAGATGGATGCTGGAAGTCACGTTTTGCTTGTGGGATGGAATCGTTATATGAGGGCAAGCAGATATGCGATTTACAGACGGATTTTTGTATGCAAACTGCAGTGCTGCGGTCAGATGTTCTGCTTGAGGCACGATTTGATGTCGTCCTCTGCATTGCTGATCGGTCTGAGGCCAAAAGTGTCGGTCAGATACTGCAGCACATCAGGGCTGAGGAACGCCGGCAGTGTCGGACCCAGATAGATGTTTTTTACGCCCAGGCTCAGCAGCGCCAGCAGCACGGCAACGGCTTTCTGTTCGTACCACGATACGATGAAAGAAAGCGGCAGGCTGTTTATGTCGGTTTCGAACGCATCCGCCAGCGCCTCGGCGATCCGTACTGCGGAGTATGCGTCGTTGCACTGGCCGACGTCGAGAAGTCTCGGCAGGCCTGCGGTCTCGCCGAAATCGAGCTTGTTGAAGCGGTATTTGCCACATGCCAGAGTCAGTATCAGGCAGTCATCCGGAACGAGCTTCGCGAATTCAGTAAAGTAGTTGCGGCCCGGTCTGGCACCGTCGCAGCCGCCGATGAGGAAGAAGTGCTTGATCTTTCCCTCCTTGACTGAGCTTACGATGTGCTCGGCATGGCTGAGGACTGCCTCGCGGGCAAACCCGGTCATTATTTTCTTCGGTTCCTGATCTTCGCTGAAACCGCCGAGCTGCAGAGCATGCTCGATTATCTCGCTGAAATCCTTTGTGCCGTCCGCGTTCTTAGGGATATATTTTATCCCGTCCCAGCCGACGACATTGGTGCTGTATATGCGGTTTTTATATGATTCTCTCGGGCGCATCAGGCAGTTCGTGGTCATGAGTATACATCCCGGAAGGTCATCAAATTCCTTCTGCTGATCCTGCCATGCGCCGCCGAAATTACCAACGAGATGTGAGTATCTGTTGAGCTTTTCGTATCCGTGACCGGGAAGCATCTCGCCGTGAGTGTAGATGTTGACACCCTTGCCTTCGGACTGCGCCAGCAGCATTTCCAGGTCTTTGAGGTCATGGCCCGATACGATGATGAACGGCCCTTTGCGGACAGTCGTGTCGACCGTGCGCGGAGCAGGGTCTGAGTATACAGATGTGTTTGCATCGTCGAGTGTCTTCATCACTTCGAAAGCGGCCTCTCCGGTGCGCATCGTCATACGGATCAGTTCGTCCGCGCTGAGACTGTCGTCGGTCGTCGCCTCCAAAGCCGTGATATAGAAGTCGTCGACCTGATCGCTGTAAAATCCGAGTTCGCGCGCCTGGTGCCCGTAGGCACTGATCCCTTTGAGTCCATAGACAATCGTCTGTCTCAGCGACCTGATGTCGGGATCGAGGTCACGGTCGTACATTATGCCTGCGATCTGCGATTCCTGGAGCATCTGACTTTTTGATTCCGGCAGATCGAAAGCCGCATGAGCTGTTTTTTCTGCCGCTTTGCAGATGGCTTCGCTGTTGTCTGCTGCTTTTGCTTCAGCGCGAAGAGCTTCTTTTATCTGCTGTGATCTGTGCAAAAGCTCAACGTGTGCGTCTGCATCGAAGTTTACGTTCGTCAGAGTCGTAAAGAGCGCACTTTCTATGAAGCTGACGATAGCTTTGTTTATATGTGCCTGACTGTTATTGCTGCTGCGGTCTGCGCAGTCCCTGCCTTTGCAGGAATCCTGACCATTACGTGAACTCTGGCCATAGTCAGCCAGCGCCTTTGCATAACAGCTGATGCCCTTGAGCTGGAATATCAGCAGGTCCTGAAGCGCCGCGATCTCAGGCGTTTTGCCGCAGACACCCAGCTTCGTGCAGCCCTTTCCGCCTGCAGTCTGTTCGCACTGATAGCAGAACATTTCATAATTAAGGTCCATGTTATTGTCCATAGTATCCACTCCGTTTCTGTAGGTCTTGTTTTTAGTTGCTACTTTTGTTTAGTTTGTGCAGAATTGAGAGATAATATGAAAATGATCGCAAAGGACTGCTTTTGTAAAGGGGTACGGTGATTTGTTTGCAAAATAAATCGGCCGCCTTGAAATCATCATGGCGGCTTCGTTGTAGAAAGAAAACCCCGCGTTAGACGCGGGGTTCCGTGAACGCTATGCGTTTG
>CAVEWO010000036.1:0-9394 GCA_963619345.1 Bacteroidaceae bacterium | reverse complement strand
CAGGTGCAGGCAGCTGGATTCGCGCGCATTTTTTGATTTCCATATTATGTCAAATGTATGAAATCCACTTTGTTTTGGCCTTTCTCGTAACAGCAGCGCTTTGGAAAAAAATACATATACATTCATCATGTATAATCCAAGTAATTGACGTATAATTATGCATGAATGGCATCAAAAAAGCTGCATATCTCAAGTAAACTGCAGTGCTTTGCATTACCGTTGAAAGCCAACCGAAGCCCATTTACGAAATCCATTTAAAACAGCTTAAAAAAGTACAATGAACTGTAACAAAATACCCTTCTCGAGCGCGATTTATATACAATCGCGACGTGCTCATAAACACCTGCTCCAAAAATACACGTGCATAACCTTTGCATAAAAAGCTTTGCATAAAAAACTCAACCTATGTACGGTATGTGTTATACGTGCTGCATGCGCTGCACATTTACGCCAGCAGATCCGGCAGGCGTGAATGTAAAGATCATGTTATACCGTAATATTATATGCAGAGTCTGAAAGGCTTCTCGGTTTCATTTATGAAATCCTGCCGTTTCCCATTTCATATCTCACATCTGCCACATTCATCGTGGACGCTCTGTGGGATACCAGCACAACGGTTTTCTTCTGCGCTGATTCTTTTAGTGATTTTAAAATGATTCCTTCATTCAGCGAGTCCAGATTGCTGGTCGGTTCATCCATCAGAAGCAACGGTGCATCGTGTAGAAATGCTCTTGCAATCCCGATTCGCTGCTTCTCTCCGCCCGATAATGTGTCGCCTAATTCCCCGACTTCTGTGTCATATCCTTTCGGAAGTGTCATAATGAAATCATGTACGGATGCTTTCTTTGCAGCTTCCATGATCTGTTCTGCGGATGCTCCCGGCTTTGCGATTGCGATATTGTTTGCAATCGAATCATGGAACAGGTGTGTTTCCTGCGTGACATAACTTTCCATATCTCTCAGATGCTTGGTTGGAATCTTTCGGACATCTGTACCGTCTACCGATACGCTTCCATCCTGCACATCCCAGAACCGCATCAACAGTTTTAAGAGTGTAGATTTTCCGGAACCGCTCGCGCCATGAATGCCTGTGATCTTACCCGGCTGTAATTTCAGTGAATAGTTATCTAAAATAACCTCATTATCATGGCCCGGGCCACCCTCTGCCCCAGGGCACTTTCCCGCCCTGTCGAGCTCCCATTGTCTGTCTCCTTCGGAGTCATTCACCTTGTAAGCAAATGTTACGTTCTCTGCCTCTGCTCCTGTAAATTCATGTTCTTTGCTCTCTGCACCGGAAAATTCCACATCACCCTGAATTTCTTCCACAAGCGGTACCTCTTCCAGAAGGGAAAGTACACGCTCTCCGCTCGCCAGTGTCTGGTTCAGGTTGTTGGAAAGGCTTGACAATGCTGCTACCGGTCCGAAAGAACCCATCATTGCGATGGTACAGGTCATGATTCCCTCGAATCCTATTGCACCAGCCGCATATAAATACATCGTCAACGCTAACATTCCAAAAGATGCCAGCAGGATCAACATATTTGTAAATGATCTCTGTAACCCTTCCATTTTGCTTAACGACTCCTGCATTCCTGCAAGATTCTCGGAGCGCTCAGACATCTGCTCTTTTCTCTTTTCGCCCTGTCCGTACTGAATGGTCTCGTCCAGTCCACGTAAAGAGTCCAGAACAAAGCTGTTCAGTTCACCAAAGTCTGTACGGAATTCCATTCCCTTCCGGCCGCCTCGTTTTCCATTCCACATCGGGATGGCAGCACCGACAAGCAGATAAGCTGCCAGTGCAAGCAGTCCTGCAAGCCAGTGATATCTTCCGATAAAAATCACCATAATAATAGATGTCAGTGCGGCAATCGCAATCGGGGAAATGGTATGTGCATAGAACACTTCCAGTAATTCGATATCGGTTGTAATAATGGAGATCAGATTCCCCTTATCCCGTCCTTCCAGTTTTGCCGGGCAGAGCTTTCTCAGTGCCGCAAACACTTTATGACGGATGATTGCCAGCAGTTTAAATGCGATAAAATGATTACAATACTGTTCCGCATAATGCAGGATACCACGAAGCACTGCCATCACGATCATTACTGTAACAATCGTTTTCACCGGAGTAAATACCAGCCACATATTGTCCACCGGAACAATCATTCCGGCTGCACCTGTCAGAAGTCCATGTACGATGACCTGCCCTGCCAGTATCGTCAGAAAGATCGCACACAAATAACCTAATGTTCCAAGGATGATTGCTGCCAGCATGATATGGAGCAGGGGTTTTACCAGACCGATCAGGCTTCCCATGATCCGGATGGCACTTCTGCGTTTTGCTGTATTTGTATTTTCACTCATTATGCCACGCCCTCTTTTCCATAGTTTTCTAATTCCATCTGGCTTTCATACAGATGTTTGTACGAACCATTTCGGTTAATCAGTTCGTCATGCTTTCCGCCTTTATACGATAGCGGTTTTCCGATTTCGCTTTGGTTAGTTATTTCAAACCATGTATTTTCAATTATATTGTCCTCTTTTTAAGTTTGTCAATGCATTTTACCATACAGCATTGTAATTCAATATAAAAATATCCAAAAATATGTTTTTATTTCTTTTTTCCACATACTTTGGGATATTCTTATAGTTTGATTCCCGGTTTCCTTTAATGGCTGTATTTCTTCACATATTCATGATATAATTACTGCTTAGGAGGTAATAAAATGAAAAAAAGAATTACAATAATTTCATTATTGGCCGTATTAGTTTTAAGCATGACAGGCTGCGGAAACAAATCCGTTGTGCATATTGCAGTTGAAGATATCGGAGATTATGAAGTCCTGCAGTTCCCATCAAACTGCGTAAACTATTCAAAGACGGATGAAGGCATCACCATAACTGTTAAAGCTGACGGAGATTATGATTTCGTCGTTCAGGGTGATGATGAACAGAAGTATTCTTTCACGCTGAAGTATCAGGACAAATCAGCTGAAGTACAGACTGATGACGACATCACTGTAAATCTCAGTATCGAATAGAACGACTGAGGCGCTGTAGTTTTAACACGAAATCATATTGGGAGGTAAAACAAATGAAAATCGCAGTTTTAGGAGCTGGTGCCATGGGATGTCTTTATGGCGCATATTTAAGTCAGGAAAACGAAGTGATAATGCTCGACAGCAATCCTGAGAAAGTCGAAAAAATAAACAAAAAAGGCATTACTGTAATAGAAGAAAACGGGACAAGCCGTGATTTCACGAATGTAAAAGCGTACCTGTCCGGCGAATGTACCGAAGTCGTAGAACTCGTCATAGTATTTGTAAAGGCGCCGCAGACTATAGATGCGCTTCTGATGAATATCAAGCTGTTCAATGAGCACACCATTGTCATGACTCTGCAGAACGGTACTGGAAATGACAGGAAAATAGAAAAGTATATAGCTAAAAGAAAAGTCGTCGTAGGAACGAGCAAACATAATTCGAATGTTATAGATGACGGCATAGTCAAGCATAGCGGACACGGTGTCACTACGATCGGAAGCAATATAAAGGGCAACAAAACCCCTGAAAAAATAAAGAAGGTACTCGATAAATGCGGGATCGAAACGGAGGTCTCTGACGACATCCAGAGGATCATCTGGAGCAAGCTGTTTGTGAACCTTTCTATCAATACCTTTACCGCCATCACACGTTCACCTATCGGTTCTATGATAGATAACACCTATGCCTGGGATTTTGCAGAGAAACTGATCTGCGAAGCAGTCAATGTAGCTGAGGCGGACGGAACGCATTTTTCGTATCTGGATGTCCTGAATATGGTTCACTATGTATGCGAAGATGCAGGCAAGGGATACTCATCAATGTATCAGGATGTTATGCACAACAGACTGACTGAAGTCGACAATATAAACGGCGCTGTAGTAGCACAAGCAAAGCTTTATAATGTACCAGCACCTTACAATGCTCTTATCGTCGACCTTATCCATGCGATTGAAGGCGCATATAAATATCAGGACCCTCAATAAACATATCTTGTGACTCTTAGAAAGTCAATTTTTCTACTATCCGGAGCAGGCTCTCAAGCTGCTCACGGTAATGTGCGATCAACTGCTCACGCTTCGGTTCGCTGCGGCGAATCGTGCGGCGCAGCAGGCGCATATATCCGATAACCTTCGCCTTGTTTTCCACTTCGTCAAGCTTTTCCGGTTCTTCTGTCCCTAAATACATGGCAAGCGCTCTGCGCCAGAAGATTCCGCCCATCTCGTATGAAATACCCAGAAAATCCTGTATATCATCATGATCGATATCATAGAAACCGACAAATGCATTGAAAATGGAGCCGAGTTCAAATATCGGATGACCCATGCAAAGCGTGTCCATGTCGATAAGCAGTGCCTCACCGTCACGTATCAGGATATTATTTGTATGATAGTCACCATGCAGCATCGTATGCTGCTCAGGCACGTCTTCCACCATTTTATACAGCTTGCCGCCCATTCCTTCGTGAAGATATTCCCGGTCGAATTCCGCCCATTCCAGCGCCGATTTTTTCATGTCAGGCATGCTGCCTGGTGACACTTCTGTGCTGTGGATGTGTTTCAGCATATCCACATAGTATCTGAGAGGGAGTTCCAGATGATCCGGATCTTTTTTTATAAGCTGGGAGAGAGACGAGGCCTCGAGCAGTTCCATCACTGTACCGTAGCTTTTACCTATGCGCACGACATCATACGGGATCGCCGTATTGATGCCAAGCACCAGAGCTTTGCGGCTGAGTTCACGTTCACGCTGGATCTCTGCCAGAGCGTCAGGGTTAAAATAAACCTTGATTATAGTCTCCTCATCATAGCGATAAACAGCACCATTGGCTCCTTTGCCGATCATCTCACATCCATCCACCGACAGGCGCCTATATGCCTTTTTCACTGTCATGATCTCCGTAAAGCCCGTCATATCCAGGATCTCATAGACCCCCGGAGATACGTTGATTATCGTCAGTTCCGGCTCCTCCTTGCGGAGACGCAGAAGTATACGAAGTCCTGCGCTTGAAATATAGGAAAGCATCTCTGCGTCAAGTACTGTTGAAAACCCCTGATGCGCCTTTCGTACAGCCTGTATATCCTCCTCCACGGGACCTGCATTAGCTGCATCGATACGCTCCGAAAGAGTGATGTAAAGGATATTCTCATCAGTACGAAATGCCGCCCGCTGTGTCATGTTTTTCTCCCTTCTTAAATACTTATTCTATTCCGCAGATTCTGTCATTCAATCGTCAGAATATCAGCGAATCCTGTCATATCCAGGATCTCCATCACCGGTTCGCATACTCCTGTCACTTTCATAGAACCGATCTTATTCATCTTCTTCTGTGCACCAAGCAGGACACGCAGACCGGCAGAAGACACATATGCCACCTCCTTCATATCCAGAGTAAGATCAGTGACCTCCTCCGGAATGGCATCAACTGCTTTCTCAAGCTCCGGTGAAGTGATAGTATCAAGCCTTCCCTCGATATGTATTGTCATCTTTTCATTTTTCTGTTCGTTAGTGATTATCATATAGTGCTGCTCCTTTCCAGCTTTTTAGTCATCGTCAGTTTATTTTCACCGTTTTCACGGGTATAGACAATCGAATCCATAGTTTTCTTAGTAATAAATATGCCGAGTCCACCGACTCCCCTCTGTTCTGCAGGAAGCGTGATATCCGGATCTTCCCTGCTCAGCGGATCAAACTCAACACCTGTATCAGAAACGATGAATGTCGCGATATCCGTCATTTCATTGATACCGATCGCTATTTTTGCACTCCCGCCACTGTCAGGATAAGCATAGTGTGCGATATTTACGAAGACCTCCTCCATTGCCACACACACAGCTGTCTGAGTCTTCATAGAGCATCCTGCTTTCTCAAGCTCACTCTCCACAAAGCCGACCACATTCACGATATTTTCATCCTTAGCCTCGAAGATTTGTTCTCTCATATCTTCCACTCCTTTAAAATCCAGAAGAAGCATGGTTATATCGTCAAACTGCGGCGAACTGCCAGCAAATTCCCGCAGTTCGATCCTGAGTTTTTTAAGCATCTCTTCCGTATCATATGATGAATGGATGTTTAAAAATCCCCTCAGACGATCTTCGCCGTAAAGCTGCTGCTGAGTATCGGTCGTTTCGGTAACGCCGTCAGTATAAAGAAACAGCCGATCACCCCGCGTGACAACAAACGTATTCTGTCGGTATTTTGTATTCTCCATACCTGCCAGAACGAACCCTGTACGTTCTTTTAGATATTCGAACTCCCCATCTGCTTTTTTGAGGAGCGGCGGATTGTGACCGGCATTCACATAAGTGATCGTACCACTTGAGATTTCCAGTACTCCCATCCATGCGGTGACAAAAAGACCTGCATCATTGCTGTCGCAGAGAATACGGTTTACCGTTGTGAAAACCTCTGCGGGCTCCGCCCCCGTCTGAGCATAATTCTTGATAAGTGTCTTCGTGATCACCATGAATAATGCCGCCGGGACACCCTTTCCTGAAACATCCGCCACTATAACAGCAAGCCTGTCTTCTCCGAGCAGAAAGAAATCGTAAAAATCACCGCCGACCTCCTTTGCCGGATTCATAGTGGCATAGAGACTGAATTCGCTGCGCTCCGGGAAAGGAGGGAAAATACACGGCAGCATGTGTGCCTGGATATCGGATGCCAGTGTCAGCTCTGCATTGATACGTTCTTTTTCAGCCATCACATTCCGGAGATTTTCTATATACCTCTCCAGATCCCTACTCATAGATATATACGAGCGAGCCAGCTCTCCAACCTCTGTGGAATCCTTTGCATAAACTTCACAAACGTCTATCATCTCTCTGCGCTGTGCATCAGTCGCCTGTCCTGCATAATAACTTCCGGCGATCTGTGCCAGCTCCTCGATCGGCCGTGAGATTTTCTGCTCCGTAAAACACATAAATCCGATCGACAGTGCAAAATAGATATTCATTGCCAGCGTTTCAAAAAGATATATCCTGCCCCAGATCCCGATACCGCTGCCCGAGTCGAATTTATCTGTCAGATAGACCGCCGCACCTACCAGTATACAGATACAGAATCCCGTAACAAGCGTATTGAGGATCATCCGCTCATTCATGGTAAACCTGACAGCCCGATCTTTTTTCCCGTTTTTCATGTTTTCGATCCGCATCTGCAGCAGATGTCCCAGAATCAGAAGCGGCGCACCGAAGAGAAGACCTGAATCAAAGCTGTTGACGAAGATAAAAAAATTATCAAAAGAAATAAAATCCACAACATTGTACGCATGATTCAGGACGCTTGTGAAAATGACGGTCAGAAACGCATTGAAACCCAGCAGCAGACAGAACTTAAGGATCCTTGCCACACTGTCGAGTTTGAATTCTTTCCCGCCGCGCTCGCGATTGAGCTTCTTCCAGAGAAAATATGCACTCATGGCATATGGAAGCTGGAGAAGACTGTTGATCACCGTATACCAGAGCTCATAACCCGCAGTCAAATCGCATACCAGGTTCCCCACTGCACATCCCAGTGCCGCAGGCCAGCCGAATATCATACCGAGAACCGGCGTGAGCGCAGCCGCAGGGCGCATCTGCGTCAGTTCAGACGCAGATGCCCAGAGCTTGAACGGTGCAGTCAGCAATATGAACATTATAAGATTTAGCCCGAACACGATCACTACCGCTTCGCTTTTGCTGATTTTTCGTTTCATGGCTGTTTTTCCTCCTTTGCCAGCAGACAATGCCATTCATTACTTTCTTTTTTCCCTGCATCCATCGTTACTGCTTTAAGAAAAAATCCATGCACCGCTGCCTGTAGTCCTGAGCCTCATCATATACGCCGTGACCGTAGTTCTGATCGTAAAGATAGATCTCGCAGCCAAGTGCCTCTGCTATTTGTTTTGAACCTTCTGCGGTCACGACACGATCTCCTTCTGACCCCAGTACCAGAACCGGGCACTGAATAGTCGGAAGTTCATCATAACAGTCGTATTCTCTGCAGGCTTTCGTCAGTATCAGAAAGCGCCTGAATTCTTCATCACTGACACCTGAATTTGACGAGATCAGTATTTCACGATACGCTTTAAGCGTGGCCTCGGAATAAACATTATCCGCAAAGCTTTCAAGAAGCCCTGCCTCGTCTTTTCTTTCTGCAAGCTGTATCCACTCTTCGGTCAGCCTTCTGAAAGTATCGTTCGGCCTGGCGATGGTCGATCCAAGTATCATTTTACGGACAAGCTCCGGATGGTCCATAGCCAGATAAGCTGCGATCATGCCGCCCTGGGATGCCCCGAACAGATCAGCATTTTTTATGCCGAGTGCTTTCATAGACGCTGCGGTATCCTCCGCCATGTCTCTGATGGTATATCCGTCATGTATCTCTCTGGCTCTGTCAAAAACATATACAGTGTATGCTTCCGAAAACTCCTCATATGCCTCTGCGATCATATCAGCCGAACCCGTCACACTGTGTACTGACAGCCCGGGTATTATCACAAAGTTTTTTTCTCCGCTGCCGAACACTATATAATCCATTTCTGCATTTCCGGCATGAGCCGTTTTCACACTCGCCGCTGATGCGGATCCGTTGAGCGTTTCAGCTGATGCACCAGACTCTTTCATCATGAACCTCCGTTACTTTAAAACCAGTTGAATCGAACACAGCTATTATATCAAAAAAAACGAGTATTTAAAATCACAACAGATCATTTTTCTATCATGATACGTATCAAATTGCATCCGTCATCTGTGTACTCATATTCGATTTCCCTCGCAGCATTCTCTGCCAGCTTGCGGGAAATTTCATCCATATTGAGAAGCGGATTCACAGCAGCCGCCTTCCAGCTGAACTGTATCTCGCATGTACCCTTCTTTTCCGAATATTCCAGACTGAAATCCATCTTTGTTTTTTCGTCTATCACAGGAAGGATCGTCTGCAGATATATTTCTTCTATTGCTGCCTCGATCCTGTAAAGCAGCTCCGGAGTAAACATCTTTTTAAAGGCGAATGCATGTATCTCACTGATAAATCCCAGATAATCCAGTTCGTCCCGCAAAAAGCTCTTTCTGATCCAGTCCAGCCCGTCGATAAAACGGCGAGTCCTCTCCTTCTGCGGATGATTGAATATCTGATCAGGAGTCCCGTCTTCATAGATGACCCCCTGATCCATGTAAAAGACCCTGGTGGAAACAGTTTTTGCAAGCTTCATTTCATGCGTAACGATCAGCATGGTCATACCTTCCTGTGCCAGTTTCTTGATAACGGCAAGAACCTCTGCCACCATAGTCGGATCCAGCGCGGAAGTCGGCTCGTCAAAGAGAATGATCTCCGGTTCCATCGCCAGAGTCCTGGCAATGGCGACACGCTGTTTC
>CAVEWO010000035.1:0-9480 GCA_963619345.1 Bacteroidaceae bacterium | reverse complement strand
ATACCACGACGTCAAAACTGCGCTCTTCGAGTATGTCGAGCGCCTCTTTCCCGTTCAAGCACGTCTCAACGGCATACCCGTTGTTTTCCAGGATCATCTTCAGGACCTCACCATAATCCTTTTCATCATCCACTACAAGTATTCTCAAATTTTCCTTGACCATTGCGACCTCCATCCCTTAACTTTACTTAACTGTCCCGTAGAGGCAGATTGAGCCTGAATACAGAACCCTCTCCCACCTTACTCTGGACCTCTATCTTCCCGTTGAGTTTGCCGGTTTCATTATATACGATATAAAGTCCCAGTCCGTTTCCTTTGTTGTTTCCTTTTGTCGTGAAAAACGGATTGAATATCTCCTGCAGGATATCCTCCTCTATACCTGTCCCTGTGTCCTGTACATCTATCTCGAATGTTTCATCATATTTTAACACTTTTATCGTCAGATTGCCATTTTCTTTCATCGCATCCGTGGCATTTTGTATCAGATTTATCAGTATCATATCCAGAGATTCCACCTGAATGAATGTTTTTACAGGCTCGCTGCATATTATATCCAGATTTATATTCTTCTTTTTCAGTATATTGCGGTTAAGTGACGTCAGCGACCTGATATGCTCCTCGATATCTATAGTCTCCCCTTCTTTTGATGATGCTCTTGAAAAATTCAGCAGATTGTTGATGATCGCGCCTGAATTCTCGACCGCCTTTTCTATATGCTCTATCGCCTTGTCCCTCACTTCGGCATTGTCATTCATGTTTTTGAGCACATAGCAGTAGTTCCTTATTATGCCCAGAGGGTTCCTTATTTCATGTGCGACACCGGCCGCCAGCTGACCCACCGCTATCATTTTATTGTCCTGCAGCAGCTGCCTTTCCGCCATCACCTTGCTGGTCACGTTCTCTCCCATGAACAGCAGCTTGTCTATCGAACCTGATGCGCTCTCTATAGGGAAGATGTCTATATCCAGTATTTTGCGGCGCATATCTATATCCACTTTTTTATGCTTCTGTGTATCTACAACGGTATGCACCGTCTTCTCGAGCTTTCTTCTGTTCTCGTCATCAAGATCGAGCGCGCTCCAGATCTTCCTGCCGGTTATATCATATTTCATCGCACTGTAAAATGCCCTGTTCAGATCCTGTATATTCCCCTCAAGATCGAGTTCTGCAAGATAATAGTTCACTCCGTTAAATGTCGTCTTGAGTTCTTTTTTGCTTTCAGTCAGTTTTTTCATTCTCAGATTGAGCTCATCATACAGATTTTTATCCGCATGATAATAGATAAAGAACACGATGAGCACTGCGGTGGATATAACCAGTATCAGCAGATAGACATCTTCATTTCTGTCTTTCATGTAAACCGGCCCGTCTCCGCCAAGCCAGCGCTGACTTGCTCTGTAGGATATAACATGCCTGTCGGCTGCGTTCACGCATTTGTTCAGTATGCTGTAAACCACTGTATTTCCCTCTTCGGTGATGATGCAGACGTTCTCCGTATAGATATCATAGTCAAGTGCACTGTAGTCGTTTGCACCGCCCAGTACAGCTTTTACCGCACTGCGATCACCCAGTATGAAATCCGCCCCCTGCGATCTTGCAGCTGCGACTGTCTTTTCTGCGGTGTCTTCATAGCTGAACGCTATCCTGTTCCCGTCATATTTTATTTTTTCTTTGCCTTCTTTAGTACGTCCGCTCATCGCAACACCGTCAGGTTCTTCTGACCATCCCGCTCCTTCGCGCAGAAAAAGAGTGCCTTCCAGCTGAAACAGCGCAGAAGTGCAGCTTATATCACGATTGCTGCGTATCTCATCGGTCACTATCACCAGCCTGCAGTCTGCCGCATC
The DNA here is from genome assembly GCA_963619345.1 of Bacteroidaceae bacterium. GTDB lineage: Bacteria > Bacillota > Clostridia > Peptostreptococcales > Anaerovoracaceae > Lentihominibacter. The sequence goes on along the minus strand of CAVEWO010000035.1, from coordinate 7,636 downwards.
CTTGTCAGTCGTCAGGATCACATTCATTCCCGCATCACTGAACACCTTTTTAACGTATTCCTGCAGAAATCCGTTATCGCCGTCTCCCATAAGATACTGCAGTTCCTTGTCCACATATATGCAAATGCTGTCATATCTGTTCATATATGCCTGCTCACTCTTATTCAGCTCTATTTTCGCAGATTCCTGCGGCTTTATATTTATGCTGCTTTTCCTGACCCCCCATATGCAGATCATCGCAAGGCACAGCAGTATTATTATCAGAAAAACACGCTGTATTATCTTATTTTTCATTCTGCACCCTCTTTCTGGCGAATTTTTCACCAAATATCAGAAGCTCTCTTTCTTCTATGCTGACAGGTTTTCTCCTTCTGTTGAGGAGCTTTACCATAACAAATCCGAACAGTATCCATACAGCAGTTATCACAAACGCCGGGCTTACCTCAGACGGATTTATGTTTGTTTTTATGTAAAGCACCAGATATACTGTCGTTACGACCAGAATGAATATGCCTGTTTTTACTCCGCCTTTTATATTGAAAGGTCTCGGCAGCTCCGGTTCATTTTTCTTCAGTATCACGAATGATATTATAACCAGTATATACGCTATCAGTGCGCACAAGGTGCTGGTATCCACCAGCCACACCAGTGCATTCATTCCCAGAAGCGGAGTTGTAACACATACCGCTCCTACGAGAAAGATCGCCACATAAGGGGTCTTGTATTTTTTGTGAAGTCTGCTGAACGCAGCCGGCAGCATTCCCGCTCTGCTCATGGCAAAAATCAGTCTCGTAGCTCCTATGAAAAACCCATTCCATGTTGTGAGTATACCGAAGATACCTCCTATTATGATTATCACCGAAAAAATGTCTCCGTTGAACATATACGACGCTACATCCGCCATAGGTATCACTCCAGAACCCCTGATCTCCATCGGAGCCGCAAGTGAGATACCTATTATCAAAAGGAGATACCATATCACGCTCACGATGATACATACCAGGATCATCTTGCCTATCTGCTTCGGCTCTATGTTCATCTCTTCTGAAGACTGCGGTATGACATCAAATCCGATCAGCATCGCCGGTACCATCAGAAATACATAAGAAAAACCGTCATATGAAACGAAGACATCACCTACATTGCTGTTGCTTCCGAAGACTATGCCGCCAAAAAAAATGAAAAGCACGATCATCATCATAGCGGCCGTTGCCATTACCTGAAACAGTATTGCGGGTCTGACTCCAAAAAAGTTCAAAAGAGTTATGATCACTGCCCCTATCATACCTACCAGTGCCCATGACATGTACACCTGATAACCTGCCACTTCCCACAGCGGACATACCTTAGAAACAGGGAATATATAGTTTATCGCCGTTGCAAGTGCGATGCCCTCCCATGCTGCCACACCCATATACGCCATGGTCATGATCCAGCCAACTATCCATGCTCCTCTGCTGCCCATAGCTCTGTATGAAAATACAAATTCTCCTCCCGCCAGAGGGAGTGCTGCCGTCAGTTCTCCATATGCCATTCCTATCATAAGTATGATAGCACTGCCTATGAGGAATGCAGCTAATGCTCCGATCAGCCCTGCTTCATTCACCCATACAGGTCCCATCATGACCCAGCTCCATCCTACCATCGTACCAAACCCTATAGCTATTATGTCGGTTCTTCCCAGCCCTTTGCTGAGGAGGTTTCTCTTCTCTTCCATAACAGGACCTCCCTTGTCATTAAACTTTCATATCAATGCATCCATTATACACTGTACAAAAAAAACAATAAAGTGACTATATCACTTTATTGCTTCGAGAATTTATTAAAAGGGATGAAATTGGACTCTTATTTGTCTTGCAGGCTCTGCAGATGCAACAGCCACGATGCCTTTGCCATCCGTGTAAACACGACTTCACCGATTGCCATGGCGATTGTCGCTGTTGTCTGTAATACCATAGAAGTATTCTCTTCTGCATCTTTAATGCAGGCCTATCAAATGATCACGCTCTTAGTGTCTGTAGTGCCTGCCTGCCCTATGCCAGAATGCATTGTCACTCGCAGTCTCTGTGCGGATAACTAACGCTCCTTGTGCAGGCGGCAGTACAGGCCTATGCTCAGCATAATCAAACCCTACAAATACAGTCATCACACCGTTTAACAGGAATGCTTCAGATCGCATTTAATCTTTCTTGTGATCGCTGCAGAAAATTTTATTCATCTGCTTGACTGTATTTGCCTATATATAAAGCATACTCTGTGCCACTTCAGCAGTATTTTCGCTATTTTTTTAGATTTTTTGTTTGGGTTTATATAAACATTGAAATTTCAATGTTTATAGCCGCAAAAAATCTTTTTGCATTTTTATTCCATCTGTTTTTTACATATGCAGATATCGTTTACTGACCGGAAATAAACTGCATCGGGAAAAAAAATTCCTGCCCCAAAGGCAATTTTTTTCCTATTTCTTATTTTTACCAGTGCCGCCCCGGGATGAGTTTTCGATCTTCCCTATCATTTCCCCGCACAGTTTATCTGCCGCACGGAAATCCATCGCCTGGATATAGTACTGCTCAAGTATATCATGCTGCGCCTTTGCCATCTTCAGTATATCCACCGCATTGATGACAAGCATCCTGCACGACTCTTTAAGATCGCTTAATATATCCGACTTCAGCCCATCATCCTGCACCTCCCCATCTGCTTCGACTTTTATCACGCTGACCTTTCCTTCAAAATCACCAGCACCTACGGTATGGAAGTCATTGCTCGTAACGATCGCAATGCCTGCATCATGGCACACGATATGTTCCAGCTTTTCTTCAGGAAACATCGGACAGTAATACGTCTCAACTCCGAAACCGGCATCTGCAAGCCGCTCTGAGACCGGCGCCAGCAGCTTTCCTGTACGAAAACCTACAGGCACATCCAGCATGATGACCCTTTCCATGCCCTTTGCCGCCGAGGTGATATTGCTCTTTACACCTGCCGGTGTTATCGCACCTGCAAAAAACCGCTTTATACTGCCGCAGTAGTCATATCTGCCAAGCGCATCATCACGCTTCGCCTTTCCTTCTGCTCGCTTCAGCATAGTGACTGCATCAAGCTTAAGCCTTATCCTGTTCCTGACCTCCCGAATCCTGTCATACGGTATCATCCTGTCGAGCATATCTCCCATGAATTTCTGCTGCTGCTGAGCACATTTCAGGTACCCGTATGAATATCTGAAAAGCTCGCTTATATGCTCGCTGCATTTTACGATCTCATCCCGACTGCTCTTTATCATCTCATCATCCCGGTATTCTCCCATATCTATAATCTCGTCAGTCGCTCCGGGATTTTTCGGATCGACCACATGCGGAGACGTACCGTCAACAACAGCAATGTGACGATTTCTTATCAGTATGCCGTCAAGAGAACTCGGATCTGAAGAACACCACATGAAATCGACATCCTCGCCCTTTTTCACAAAATACTGCCCTATGTTCTTCATAAGCGTTGATTTTCCCGTGCCCGGGCCGCCTTTTATGCAAAATATTTTTTCCGCTTCCCTTTGTGGTAAAATATATTTATAATAGGAATAGAATCCATCAGGAGTATTGCCTCCCGGGTACAGATTTCTTACTCTGCCGTCCATAACAGACCTCCTTTTCTGCTATACATAATATGCACCGAAGTATATGGATCGTGAATGTAAAGTGCACAAAAGCAGGAGGCTCCGTACCGGCGGAAGAAGTTTATTTTAATAAAGTGAGGAACAGTCTATGAAAAAACAAATTAAGCGGAAAAGATCCGGGATTGTGATCGCCCTGATACTTTTCCTGTTCTCTGCAGCATTTCTGATCTATGGGATATACATGGTCAGGTATTCGCTCGGCTATGTCAGCACCTACACTGGGACGACAACAGTTTCGACCGACAAGGTCATGCAGTATGTGGCTTCAGCATCTGCGATATATTTCGGCTTCGGCATACTGTTCGCCGCATGCGGATTCATCGTCCTTTACATCAGCAGTATATTGTTTAAACCCGTCGGCTATGCGCCTGCAGAACATATCGTACTTAATGCGGATACAGACATAGATGCTCACCCGGAAAACAATCCATATTATACTAATCCACCTGTTCAGGAGACGCCTGCTCAGGAAACGCCCGTTCAGGAAACGCCTGTTCAGGAAACGCCTGCTCAGGAGACGCCTGAAACACCGGAATATCATATCAGACCTGATCTGGCTTCGGATTCATGGTTAAAGGATGCTTTTATAAAAAAATAATTACAAAAATCGAATAACCGAACAACATGCAGCCCTGCTTTTTTGCAGGGTTTTTTCATATGCAGATATGATTACAGTGTCAGAATATGCGCAGAAAAAAACAGCACAGAAATCTTCCATGCTGTCTTTGATCATCATACATCTGTATATTTATCATTTCTTAGATCACTATCTGATACCGCTGTCATTATGTTTCCCGTCATCTGGCGCATTTGCATTCTGTTCCGCCCCTTCAAATATAGCTGAAACATCAACTTTGTGTCCGTTACTTTCTTCATGGTGCGCCTGATCGTACGGATCCGCTCCCGAAGCCGGAGCTGCCTGTGCCTGCTGATCCGCCGCATCAGTTCCCTGACCGTAAACTGCTTTTTCCGAAGCTGTATCATCGTAATGGTGTTCTTCTGCTGCAAAATGCACTGCTTCAGGCTCTATAGGTGCAGGCTCAGTCTCTTTTATGAGATGTCCTGCGAGTATCTCATAAAAACCTGCAAACGTTGAGTTCATATATGTGATCACAGGTACCATGAACATTGAACCCACTATGGATGCGATCGCCTGAGCAAATACCGGAAAACCGGTCACACCTGCAACTGCTCCTATGATAGATGACGGTATGCCTGAAAGTATGATCCACCCTATGAACGACAATGTCAGACAGAAGCACTTCGCCTTGTTCCCGCGCATCATACGCTTGCTTTCATTCATACATTCTCTGATGCCTTTTTCAGGATCATCGACAAGTACATAAAAAGCCTGACTGTATCTTATAGCTGCGATTATCCCCGGCACTACTAACAGCATAGACCATAAAAGGATAAACAGACCCTGGAACAGGAAAAGACCGAGAGCTTTTCCAAAACGTTCAAAACCCAGAAATACATCACTCACGCCTACCGCATGCTTTCTGAACAGCGCCAGAAAGAAAATCGTAAGTCCGAGCGTGAAAGGACCGGTCACAAGAAGAAGGTAAATATTGCTCAGCAATGAATAGGCCGGTATAGTGTCATACATCGGATTGTAACTGTAATGTATGCTGTAGGATGTGCTGTAGTAAATATCAGCTACATTTACACCAAACAGTTCATCCAGGATCACAGGCGGTACCGAAAGGCACAGCATGAAAACGGCTGTTGCCAGTACAGCTACTTTCCACTTTCCTGTGAGTGCGTTGCGCCCCAGAGCTCTGAGGTTTCTGCTGGGCTCTGTTATTATTATATTCTGATCTATCATATTCTGCTGCATCTTATAAATCTCCTTACTAATTAAAAAGCAATAAATTCCCCTGTCAATATTAACATATACCGATGCAAAAGGCAATGATTCTGATTCAAGAACAGAAAACACCGGTATGCGATATCATCAGCATACCGGTGCTTCTCGTCTTCCTAATTGTGTCCGACTATACTTTTACGTCATATGATTTGCTTCGATGTTTCGTATGTCGGTCAGATAATCACATTCTTCAGGCTTCCATGTGTTTTAGAATCTCTTGTATTCCTCTCCGAACATCTGGAATTCAACTTCTTCTTTGCTTGCCTTTCCGTTAACACTGAATTTGTTTGCTATGAACAGGATGATGCCAAGCACGATCCATCCGCCTACGAGACACCATTCTATCGGCTGCAGCGGTGTCGGGCTGTAAATCGGCAGATACAGCGATACCATGAACAGAACTACCAGGACAGCTATAAGGCCAACCAGATAACCTGCTTTTCTGATCTTGAACGGTCTTTCAAGATCCGGCTCTTTCTTTCTGAGGATCAGATATGAAAGTGAAACCATAAAGTATGCAACTACCGTTCCAAATGCTGCAGCGTTTACAAACCAGCTGAGTGCACTCTTTCCGAGCAGCGGCGACAATATGGTTACTATGCCTACAAGTAATATTGCTGCTGTCGGTGATCCATACTTAGGATGAACCCTTTCAAAGATCTTAGGGAGCATATGCGCTCTTGCCATTGAGAAAATAACTCTGGATGCGCCTACAATGAAGCCGTTCCATGATGTAAGTATCCCGCACATTGCAGCGATTATCATCAATTTGCCGAATACAGGGCTTCCCATTGCGTATGCAAAACAGTTTGCTACAGGAACTGCATTAGGATCTTCATTATATCCTGCCAGTACATCTCCCGGTGTCGAGATCGCAGTACCCAGGATCATGATGATGTACCATGTTGCTGCCATAACTATAGCGATAATCATGACTTTCCCGATTTTGCCGAGCGGGATATTCATCTCCTCAGCGGCCTGAGGGATAACATCAAAGCCTACGAACATTGCAGGAACTGCCAGAATAACTGCTACAACTCCCTGTCCGTCTGTAAACATAGGCTTGAGGTTTTCGAGATCACCTGTTGCTGTGCCGCATACAAAGAACGCCACGCCGCCTATAGCCATTGCTATTGTTGCTGTTGTCTGGAAAACCGCAGAAGCTTTCGCTCCTCTGTAGTTTAATACTGTCATTACAACAGCTCCCAGGCATCCAATCAGAAGGAATCTGCCGGTAACCTGCGAACCCTGAATCTCATAAAGCTGTCCCATTTCCGGGATCAACTCACCGAACAGAAATCCGAGTGCATTTGCAAGTGCCGGTCCTTCCCATGCCGCTACGCCTATATATGCCAGCGTGATCATCCAGCCTGTGAACCACGATGCATTGTACCCCATCGTTCTGTAAGAAAATACAAGCTCACCGCCTGCCAAAGGAAGTGCCGGTGTGAGCTCTGCATATGTGAGCCCGACGAATATCGCCATGACTCCTCCGAGTGCAAATGCCAGAACCGCTCCTATAGTACCGCCGCTGCCTACCCATGCGCCAGCCAGCATTATCCAGCCCCAGCCGATCATGGTGCCAAATGCCAGAGCGAGAACATCTTTCATGCTCAGACTTTTCTTTAGTTCCTTTCTTCCCCCATTACTTTCCATCTCCTACTCCTTTCTACGGTAATAAACAGATAAGATTGCGTGTAATAAATGTGTCTGGCATACAACACAAATTTACTACAGTAATTTTTAGAGCAAAAATCGCGCCAGATCATTCGAATCATCCGACTATACACCAAACTTTGTTGAAAAATTATCATACTGCAGCAGTTTTAAATTGCGATATGCGTTGAAAAAAGGCAGTTTTGAGAATTAACTGCCTTTTCAAATTTTTTTTAATTTTTCTTGTTTTGTCATTCTGTTTTTTGCAAAAAAAATATCAGAACAGTGAAAATCGGAAATTTATTTCCTGTTTTGCAGAAATAAATTTCCGATTTTCACTTATCCACCATTATTCTAAGCAGTTTTTTTCCGATTTTACTTAAAAAATACCGGTCTGCAATTCTGCAGACCGGTAATGTTCATCCGATACAGATACC
>CAVEWO010000034.1:0-9581 GCA_963619345.1 Bacteroidaceae bacterium | reverse complement strand
CCGGAGGTCTGCGGCGGGCTGCCGGTGCCGCGTACAGATGCACAGCGCAGAGGAAGCAGTGTTGTGACGCGCGACGGCCGTGATGTTACCGGGCAGTATTCTGCAGGCGCGGAGGAAGCAGTCAGGCTGGCTCTGGAGAACAAGGTGATCTGTGCGATCATGAAAGAAAAAAGCCCGTCGTGCGGCAGCAGTATGATATATGACGGCAGCTTTTCAAGTAAACTGATAGAAGGCGAAGGGCTTGCATCAGAGTTTCTGAGAAAGGCAGGGATACGGGTCTTTTCGGAAAATCAGCTTGATGAAGTAGAGACGCTGCTTCGGGAGAACGAGGTGAAGTGCGGCAGTGTGCAGGTATGAACGATCACAGCCTTTTACAATGGGGGAACGAATGAAAAATGTAATTCTTATAGGGATGCCGGCTTGCGGCAAGAGCGTGACAGGTGTGATCCTGGCAAAATCGCTGAAGATGAATTTTATAGATGCAGATTTGCTGATACAGGAAAAAGCAGGGAAAAGTCTGCAGGAGATAATAAACAATGATGGTATAGACGTTTTTAAAAAGATCGAAGAGGAAGTCCTCTGCTCGATAGATGTACATAATACTGTGATCGCAACGGGCGGAAGTGCAGTGTATTATGACAGCGCTATGCGTCACCTTGAAGAAAACGGTGTGGTCGTTTATATAGAGGCATCACTTTCAACGATCAAAAAGCGTTTGAAAAATATCAAGACCAGAGGCGTTGCCATGGGAAAAGGGCAGACGATCGACAGTCTGTACGAAATGAGAGTGCCGCTTTATAAAAAATATGCGGACTGCACGGTGCGTTCACACAGATACAGAGCCGAGAATACCGTTGAAGAGATAATCACCGAGCTGAAAAAACTTTAAAAATAACACCTGCAGACAATTGCAGTAGTCGGCAGGCGCTGCTTATAAAATCTATTTCTGCAAATCTATTTTGATGCTTCGATCAGTTCTTCTGCTGATTTGAAAGTAGTATCTGTTATATTTGATCCTCCGAGCAGGCGTGCGATCTCATGTACTTTTTCTTTGTGAGATAGAGGCAGAATAGTCGTATATGTCATCGTATCGTCGGAAGCCTTGGAGATCTTGTAGTTATGCGCACCGTATGCTGCGATTTGTGGCAGGTGAGTTATGCATATTATCTGGTGAGTCTGTGCGATTTCCTGAAGCTTGTGACCGACTACGCTGGCTGCGATACCGCTGATGCCGCTGTCGATCTCATCGAATATCATCGTAGGTATTTCATCGTAATCGCCTGTGATCTTCTTGAATGCCAGCATTATCCTGGACATTTCTCCTCCGGAGGCGATGCGGCTCAGAGGTTTGATCGGTTCGCCCCGATTGGTGCTTATCATGAATTCTACATCATCTGCACCGTTTGATGTGAATGCTTCCGCTTTGCGGAATTTTATCGAGAATATAGCATCGTTGAAATTCAGCTCTTTGAGCTCAGCTGTTATTTTCTGCTCGAGTATCTCAGCGGAAGCCTTTCTGATCTCTGAAAGTTTTTCGCATGCCGAAAGAAGCTCTTTTTTATATTTTGCTAGATCAGCCTCGAGCTTTTCTTTCAGGGAGTCTGCTTTTTCAATGCATGCAAGCTTTTCATCGAGTTCCTGCTGATAGTTCAGCAGTGCTTCCACCGACATACCGTGTTTGGCCTTGAGCTTGTTTATCACTTCGAGTCTTGCTATCGCAGAGTCGAGTTCCTCAGGTGAAAAAACAGCGCTGTCGCGGCAGTCGCGGATCGAAGATGAAATATCTTCGAATTCATAGTATATTTCATCGAGACGACGGCTCAGCTCATCAAGCTCCTGCGAATATGAAGCTGTCTCGGCTACCATATCGTGGATCCGTCTTATCGTGGAAAGTGCAGCGTATTCATCGTCAGAAGCTGCCTGATATGCGCCGGCGAGATTTTCATATATTTTCTCACTGTTCTGCAGTATCGAAATCTTTTCTTCGAGTTCTTCGTCTTCGCCGATAACAAGACTGGCTGCACGAAGTTCGTCAGCTTCAAACTGCATGAAATCGCGCTCGCGCCTGTTCTTTGCGGCATCTGAAAGTAGTGTTCTTAGCTGTGAACGAACACGGGAATAGTTGTCGTATGCATTTGAAACTGCCTCTTTTGCAGGCGTGATCTGCTCTTTATGGTAAAGGTCGACAAGCCTGATATGATATTCGGGATTGAGCAGCGACTGATGATCGTACTGCCCGTGTATGTCCGCAAGTTTTTTGCAGAGTGAACTGAGGTGGGCAAGCGTCACAATCTCATCATTTACTCGGCATATATTTTTGCCGGAAGAAGAGACTTCTCTGGTTATTATATATTCTTCGCCTTTATGCTCGGCAATCATCTGCACGATCGCCTTTTTTTTCCCCGAACGAACAAAAGCAGTATCTGCCCGGCTCCCGAGAGCCAGACTAACTGCTTCTATAACTATCGATTTTCCGGCTCCTGTTTCGCCGGTTATGATATTCAGTCCGTCGTGAAAATCTATATCCGCGTTTTCTATAATTGCAAAATCTCTGATTTTCAGGTGTCTGATCATAGTTGTCACCTCTGCTATTTTTTGAGCATGCTGTTCAGTATTTCTTCTACCATCGGTGAATTAGCAGGATCATCGGTGACAAACATTATGGTGTTGTCACCGGCAACTGATCCTATAACATGCGGGATTCCTATGGAATCGAGTGCTTCGGCTGCAGCGCTAGCACACCCGGAGAGCGTCTTGAGTAGAACTATATTGCCTGAGTGTGAAGTGGATTTCACGGTTTCACGGAAAATATTTGAAAACCTGTCAGACATAGGTCCTTCTGCATGTGCAGGCTGTGCATATTTATACTTGCCTGTAGAGGACAGTGTTTTGACGAGCTGAAGCTCTTTAATGTCTCTGGAAATAGTGGCCTGAGTGACTTCGTAGCCGAAATCCCTAAGCATTGAAACAAGTTTATCCTGTGTCTCGATCTCGTATTTTTCAATGAGTTCGAGTATTTTATTCTGTCTTGAAATTCGCATCTTTGCCCCTCTCAAAAAAAGATTGCATTATACTGCGGCAGTCTTTTGCACAAGTGATGGATACAAAAGCCGCCAACCATCATATGATTTATAATTATACCATACAGCGTATAAGTTTTTCAATAGACAAACGTATGTTCACGGGGTGCCGAGAAATTTTTTTTCAGCAATTGTCACCGGTGCAGATTTTATGTGTTTTGTTCGGCTGTCAGCTTTCATACAGCTTTCATAGGCAGGTAGCGGAAAGCAGAATCCAGCAAAAACAGGCCTTATGGGTGAGCTTGAATACAGTGTGCTGAATCCGGAGGAGAATGCTCATGTGCTATAAAGCAACACACAAGAATTTGATAGACAGCAGCCCGCTATTCCACATAGTTTCTCCGTTGCATTGGGTTACTCTATTGCGGTTGAATTGTATAATGAAAAAGCGTGAAAAATCGTATGCAACGCATGGCTGCAACTACCCGTTGCGGAAAAGAAACCGTATTTTGGTGGTATGCTATCGGTAAAAAGTGTACACTGATAGCGAAAGGAGGAACAAATAATGACTTTTGGAGAGAAAATACAAAAATTAAGAAAGGAAGCTGGACTATCTCAAGAGGAACTCTCTTACCAGTTGGGGGTATCCAGACAAGCAATCAGTAAATGGGAGCGTGATAACGGATACCCCGAAACTGAAAAAATTGTCCGAATGAGTAAATTATTTAATGTATCTTTGGATTATCTTCTCAATGAAGAAGATACGAAAAAGCCAGAGATAAATCCGGACGAAAAAGGAATCTATGTCAGTCGGGAAATGGCGGACGGATTTCTGGCATACCAAAAAAGAAAAATGATAAAAGTCGGTGCTGCTATTGGCTTGTTTGTTGGTGCTTTATCTCTTTCTTTTTGGGATGCTGAAATGAGTATGACACTATTCATGGCAGTTGTCATTTTAGGGATAATCATTTTGTTCTCTGTAAAGTTAGCAGATAATCCATATAGAAAACTCTGGAAAGAACCACTGCTGTTTGACAAGACTGTAAAGACAGAATTAAATACGGCATACGCAGAGAAAAAGAAATTCCTGCAACTATTTAACTTGATTGGAATTGCTTTAATTGCATTGGGTTTTCTGTTTTTTCCCTTAATTGCTTCGGCAGAATTACTCTTTGCCGATACGATTGCATTAGCTGCGGGAATGATTGTTGCAGGCATTGGAACGTTTTTGTGTATTTATATGTCTGGCCTTATTCGTACCTATCGGCTATTGATTATGAATGAAGCATATCAGCAGAAAGGAAAGTGAGCATATTATGAAAAAAATCCTGATTACATTAGTGGCAATACTTACACTTCTTTGCGGCTGTCAAGCCAACCAAAATACAAACTCTGCCGATTATGAGGATGCTATTTCAAAGGCACAGGAAATAGCCGTTATCTCTCCTGATACAGCAGAGGTTACTGAAACAATAACTGATGCAAAGAAAATAGAGGATTTCGTTTCGGCACTGAATGTTGATCAATGGGAATTAAAACCGCTGCCCAATGAAGCGTCTGAAATAGGTACTTTTGGATTAGCACAAAAGAAAACAATCAAACTGGGACAGACCGATACAGATGGAACACTTTATGATGTTGCTACTATCACACTATACAATGGTTCTTACATTGGTATTGAGATTTGCGGTTTAGGCGGTTTAGATATGACTTTTGCAGTGAGTGAAGATACAGCAGATTATCTGAACGGATATTTTGAATAAAGTATAGTGGCTAAGATAGCAAATCCAACCGAGCCTGCCAACGGTCAAGATGAACGGCGCAAATGAGCCGCCATTGACAGCCCCTTTTTATGCAGTTAAAAAGAAGTGTCAAACTCCCGAAACTCCCGAGAGCAAAAGGATTCTGCACGATGTCAAGGGCATGTAAAATTTTGCAATTCATCGGCAAAAGGATTATAATAATAATTTATATTAATGTTTGCTGTATGAGCAAAAGGGGGTAAAAATGATCAAGACACGAGAATGTTATAAAGAATTTTCAATTCATGAATCACTGGCAGATGCCTTTTCTGACGAGCGCATACCGCTTCTTTCCATGCACCAGCTCAGGGTCAATGATTATAGGATCACACGAAAGATCTCTTATGAGAGAACAGTGAGTGATTTTATGATGGCGCTGAACGTCAATGATTCTCTTCGTTCTCTCAGGAACAGACAGGATATGGTCGTACTGCTGAATGAACAGGGAATGCTGATTCGGGAACAGGGCGAATGGAAACTTTATTTTACTCCGAATAAGTTTGAACGTTCCACGCTGGCTGACGATGCAGAACTGTATCCGGTACTGGAAATGCTTGACCGAAAGTGGGAGGCAGGAGAACTGGCAATGTCACCGGTGCCTTATCGAAGCCTGAACCGTCTGGTTGCAAATATTGCGCCGTTTTCTATTCTGGATGAATACTGCAAATCGCAGACTGGTCAGTATCTGGCGGTGGCAGAGGAAATAGTTGTCGACGGTCCGGAGAATCTGCTGAAGCACGTGCCTGTATGTCATTACAACAATCTGGTTACGGTGGATCTGAACGAAATAGAGAATTACAATACCATAAAGATGCTGCTGGACGACTATGCGGAGCAGTGCAGCGGGGCAGGGCCGGGTGAATCGATACAGCCTCTCTCCATTGCAGTGTTCGGGCATCCGGGCTCCGGCAAGTCATACGGAGTGAAACAGATAGCGGCGACCAGCGGTAATTTTGCAGTGGCCGCCATTAATCTGTCACAGCTTGAAAATTCATTTGAGTTGTTTGATGCGCTGGACGTGGCACTGATGAGTGCCGGGGGAAGCATACCGCTGGTATTTTTTGATGAATTCGATTCAGATCGTAATGGCATCAGCCGCGGATGGTTGAGATATTTTCTGGCACCGATGCAGGACGGAGAGTATTCTCTTAATGGCAGAATCAAGACAATCAGCCGGGCAGTTTTTGTTTTCGCAGGCGGAACAGCGCATTCTTTCAGCGAATTTCTGCCGGAAGATGATGAAGAACAGTTTCTGGAATTTCAGAGGGTCAAAGGTCCGGATTTTGTCAGCAGGCTGAAAGGTATTCTGAACATTCGCGGGCTGAATCCGGATTGTGCCACAGACCGAGGTCATATTATACGCCGTGCGATGCTCCTGCGTCAACAGATCATCCGCCGCATTCCGAATGTATATGATTCAGAATCAGGAAAAATTAATATTTCAAAAGGAGTCCTTGCGGCTCTCCTGAGAGTATCGGAATATCGTCACGGAGCTCGTTCCCTGGAATTTATTCTTGCCATGTGCAGACTGTCTCATGCAACACGTTTTACTCCGTCCGGACTGCCGATGAATTCACAGCTGGACATTCACCTTGACGTGGAAGATTTTGAACGGAAGCTGACATTTGAACAGATTATGGGTAATATGGTGGAAAAATACGCCAAAATATCACATGAGGAATACCGCAAAAGGCGTCTGAAGGAGATTTCTATGGAGATGATGGAATCAGACGGAGAAGCAAATACGGCAGTGATTGAAAGTGCGGGAGAAACAGCAGAGATGGCGGACTGGGAAAATCTGGATGAATTTTCCAAAGAAGGATATCGATCCAGATTCCGTTATCTGGGTGAAAATCTGGTTCAGTTTAATGCAGTGCTGGGTATAAGGCCAATAGTGCCTAATGCAGTGGATGCAATCAGAGATCTGTACGGTCCGGATCTGGAACTGCTGTCAGAGATAGAACATAGGCGATGGGTGAAGGACAAGCTGGAGGACGGATGGGTACCCGGCGCAAAGGATTCGGAACTCAAGCATTCCGCCGAGCTTGTCTCGTATGCTGAGCTGAAGGAATCCACAAAGGCCTTTATACGCAAAGAAATGCGCCAAGTACCTGAAATGCTCAGGGCAGTGGGATATGAACTGTATCGAAAGTCGTATTAAAGAGTGTGAGGGCGGTGATGAGTAATTCTTTACTTAAGCCTGGTTTTATGATACAATTCGTATGGAAAATTCTGCTTTTTATGTAAAACGTCGCGGCCGCAGCTGTAAGCAAAAGTGTGCAGGCATTACTGTAAAAGCAAGGCTGATTCACACCTGCAGTCAAAAAGAATTTTACAATCATCTTTTTTCCGGGAGGAATAAAAATATATGCAATATGAAACCAGTATTCCGGCGGGAGAGGTTTCCCGCTGTCTGCTCTGCGAAAATGCTGTCTGCACGCAGGCATGTCTCTGCGGGCTCGATCCTGCAGGAATTTTGCGTTCTGTCAGTTTCGACAATCTGGTCGGTGCAGCAGCAAAACTCAAAAATGATTTTCCCTGTGACGAATGCAGCGCCCCATGTGAGGACGCATGTGTGAAGAAGGCAAATCCCATACATATCAGACGCGTGCTGACTGCGCTGCATGAAGACAGCTCCGGATGGGAGCAGCTTCAGGAAACGCCGGTTGATCTTTCGTGCAGCTTTCTCGGCATACATCTGGAAAACCCGTTTATGCTTTCGTCTTCAGTTGTGGCAAGCACATATGAAAAAATAGCCAGAGCATTCGATATGGGGTGGGCGGGCGCATGTTTCAAAACGCTGTGTGATTTTGTTCCGCACGAGACATCGCCGCGTTACTCCGCGATACCTGCAGAACATGGCTTCTGCGGCTTTAAGAACATTGAACAGCTTTCCGTCAACAGTCTGGAAGAAGACCTGGACATCATCCGCCGATTAAAGCGCGATTATCCGTCGAAGGTGATTTTCGCATCCATCATGGGACGCAGCGATGAAGAGTGGGAGCGCCTGGCAGGACTCGCTCAGGATGCGGGTGCGGATATTATAGAATGCAACTTTTCCTGTCCTAACATGGAGCAGCATGGGCTTGGCATGGATATCGGACAGAGCCGGGAGGCGATTGCCCAGTGCACCCGAGCGGCGCGGCGCGGCTGTACGGTTCCGCTTCTGGCAAAGCTTACACCAAATGTTGCGGATATGCGTCCGTTTGCGCACGCAGCCATAGAAAACGGCGCTGATGGCATTGCGGCAATCAACACCATCAAGAGCCTCATGGGTATGAATTTTGATACTTACGCTACTGCGCCGTCCGTGCAGGGACTATCGAGTATCGGCGGCTATTCCGGCCGTGCAGTAAAACCAATAGCTTTGCGGTTCATCTGGGAAATGGCTGCCGACCCGCAGCTTCATAATATCCCAATCAGCGGCATGGGCGGCATCGATACATGGCGTGACGCTCTTGAGTTTCTGATACTTGGCGCAAATCATGTCCAGGTCACCACGGCAGTCATGCAGTTCGGTGCCCGCATCATAGATGATCTTACAGACGGCCTCAGATGGTATCTGCGGGAAAAAGCGCTGCAGCGTCTGTCAGATCTGCAGGGACTTGGCGTGGAAAATGTGACGAATCTGGATGAACTGAACAGGCAGACAAAGCTTCTGCCGCGTTTTAACCGTCAAAAGTGCCTGGGATGCGGGCGCTGCAGCCTTTCCTGCCGTGACGGAGGGCATGAGGCGCTGCATATGTCAAACGGCAGACCAGTCATGAATCCGCGCATCTGTGTTGGGTGTCACCTGTGTGTGCTGGTTTGTCCTGTTAAGGCGATCAGTCCGTACGGCAAACGTATCAACCTCTGAAATGAAGTCTGCTGCCACAGTGTTTTTCCAGATATGGGGATGCAGAAATAATCATTTTAGATAAAAAACGCCGCCTGGATTATATTTACTTCCGTTTTCATCAGGTTCGATACCATAATGGTTGTAAATTCTCCCGGCGGCATCCATATCTGTCCAGTAATTATTTAAATCTTCTTCCTCCGTCAAACAGTAGCTGACACGCGCCGGGCCATTGAAATAAAACACACAGCCGCTGTTTTTTCTGATAACTGAAACATATGACCCAGTGCCCTTTCGTTAAATATGTATCTGCATCATTTTGCTCTTTTGTGTTGTATCCATCTTCTGCAATGACTTTTACATCATTCTTCTCCAAAAAAACAAGGTTCTGTATAAGCGAGATGTATCTTTACGGAGAAACTAAAAAATGCTATAGTTTAACCTGTATTATTATAGCTTGCAGATAAAGATAGTACGAGGCGGAAGGACTATGAGAATTCCCTGCAACAATATGTGAAACCCCGGGATATACGAGGGAGTGTGACAGAAATATGTCAAACGGTAAAAAAAATAAAAAGAAAATCAGGCGGACAGTTATCTTCGCGGTTCTGCTTATGTTCATCGGCGGATGCGTGTGGTACGTGAACGATTATTACAGGGCGGAGCCTGAGGTTGAAGAGTGTTTTCAGGAGTCGTCTGTCTCTGCCGGATCCGGGGAGGTGACCATTTCGGAAATTGATGGCGGACTGTTTCTGGACGGTGCGGGGACGGAGAACGCACTGATATTTTATCCGGGTGCAAAGGTGGAATATACGGCATATGTTCCGCTGCTTTACAGGCTGGCGGAAAACAGTGTGGATGTGTTTCTGATCAAGATGCCGTGCAATTTTGCATTTCTGGGCATTGATAAGGCCGGCGATATTG
>CAVEWO010000033.1:0-9649 GCA_963619345.1 Bacteroidaceae bacterium | reverse complement strand
CTGCGACAGCTTGTCTATACTACCAAACTTTCCCCCGCCTGTCAATCCCTTTTTTTGTCTTTTTCGCCCCTTTTTCGTTTTTGCTTGTTTCTGCTTTTGCTCTCCATTCTATCTCTGATCATCAAATCCGAATAAGCGCGCTGTTCACGGACAAACTAACTTATATATATATATTCGGAGGTGAACGATTTGGCTATAGTCCTTATAAGAACAGTCCTACTTTATCTTATAGTGCTGTTCGTGATACGCATAATGGGAAAAGGCGAACTTTCCAAGATGTCACCATTCCAGTTGATCGTAGTTTTCATGATAGCTGAACTGGCATCGATACCGATAGAATCGCCTGATGTCTCTATGATAACCGGAGTCTCTGCTATTTTCACACTGTTGTTTCTCCAGGTCCTCATTTCCTTCCTTTCCATAAAAAGTGAGAAATTCAAAAATTTCTTCAATGGAAAACCAAGCATACTGATCGATAACGGTGAACTGAATGTCAAAGAGCTCAAAGCTCTAAGGATAACTATAAACGACCTTATGGAACAGCTCAGGATAGGAGGCTCGCCTTTTATATCCGATGTGGACTACGCAATAATGGAGTCGAACGGCGATCTTTCCATAATACAGAAGCCAGGCAAAAGACCCGTAACGCCCGATGACATCGCTCTCGATACCGAGCCCGAAATAATGCCTGCAGTCTTTATATCCGACGGCATCATTTACAGTAAAAACGTGATAAGATCCGGGTGGGACATGCACAAACTGGAGTCAGAACTCTCTGCAAGAGGTATAAAAGATCATAAACAGGTTTTCCTGGCATTCTGCGACAGTCAGTCCCTTCTTCACATCTTTATGACTGACAGAACAAAAAAGCGCGCCCTGGAGGTGAAGAAATGAGAGACCTGATAATTTCCACGATCTGCATGCTGATCATCATCGTTCCATGGGGATTCTACGATAAATTCGCCGCTGATACTGTCGAGAACTATAAATCTATAATAAAAGAGGAAATACTGCCGGCGATCGAGGACGATGACTGGAAAACTGCCGAAAAACGCTTCGCCTTTATCGCAAAAGACTGGGACAGATATAAGAAAACATCTGCGTTCTTTATCGATACACAGTCTGTCAACGAAGTCGACTGCTATGTTTCACGTGCATACTATTATATAAAGCTTCAGGATCAGAGCAATGCTGCTGCCGAAACTGCTTTTCTGGAATACAGATTCGACTTCCTGCATGCAAACGAGATACCTGACATGGGAAACCTGTTCTGATCACTGAGCAAAAACACGAACGATCCTTAATACGGCACAAGCCTGCATACCAAGCCTCAGGCTGCAGCTTTGCAAATCTCGAACTGCAGTTTTGCAAACCGCGAGCTGCCAGTTTT
Organism: Bacteroidaceae bacterium; assembly: GCA_963619345.1. Taxonomy (GTDB): domain Bacteria; phylum Bacillota; class Clostridia; order Peptostreptococcales; family Anaerovoracaceae; genus Lentihominibacter. Next base: position 8,259 of record CAVEWO010000033.1, on the reverse strand, counting down.
GCAAAGCCGTAAACTGCCGTTTTACACTTGTATAGAGTGTCGAACTATGCTAGAATAAACGTGCGTAGAGTAGATATTGTGCGTAAAGTGTCATAGGATGGGATGTTGCTTATGAACGAAAGCTTTGCTGCGGTACAATATCGCGTCCGCTACTACACCAAGGAATTCAGTAAAACTTCTATCCCTTTAGTGTAGTTAATCTACGACTATTGAGGAAAGGAGTTTTTTTAATGGAAAATAAGTCCAATACAATGAGACTTGTGACCATGGCTTTTCTCATTGCACTGGAAATCATCCTTACGCGGTTCTGTTCCATCAACACACCGATACTGCGTATAGGGTTCGGATTTCTTCCGGTAGCGATGATGGGTATAATGTTCGGACCTCTTTGGGCCGGTATCGGGTATGCCGTCGGGGATCTGCTCGGCATGCTGATATTCCCTTCAGGTGCCTACTTTCCTGGATTTACGCTGACAGCGTTCCTGACCGGACTGGTCTTCGGATTTTTTCTTCAGGGAAAAGAGATCACATGGAAGAAAGTGCTGCCTGCAAGCCTTATGGTCATTCTGGTTCTCAATCTCGTTCTTGATACGATATGGCTCTCTATACTCATGGGCGACGGATTCATTGCACTGCTGCCGACGCGGATATTCAAATGTGCAGTGATGCTTCCTGTCCATCTCATACTTATCCCGCTGGTATGGAACCGCATCATTTCAAGGATACCATTTGTAAAGAGAACAGCAGCCTGAGTCCGCCTGAAGTTTTCCGGCGAAACGACAAAAGTGAACAGATTTGAAAAGCATTTTACATGTTTTCATCATCTGTTCACTTTTTGATTTCTACTGCAAATTTTTATTGAAAAAATTCATGCAGTTTTGAAGAAGCACGCCTTTTATCGCATATAGCAAAGCGTTTTTTCTTTTATTTGAGTTCAGTCCCGCTTCGTATCAGAAGTGCAGTTCCGTCCTCTGTATGAGATCCTTCTGCAGAGCCTCTCCAAGTTCAACAAAATAAGCACTGTATCCGGCAACTCTTACGAGCATATCACGATAGCTGTCAGGATCTTTCTGCGCAGCCTTCATTGTCTCTGAGCTCATGATATTGAACTGCACATGCATAGGATCATTGGCAAGATACGCATCAATAAAGCTTATCAGGTTGTCTCTGCCCTCTATGCCGCCTACTGCATTTTCAGGGAATTTGACATTGAGCAGCGTTCCGTTCGGAGCCATGCTGTGGTCTACTTTTCCCACGGAATTCGCCAGTGCGGTAGGTCCCTTTGTATCATGTGAGCCCAGCTCCGTATGGACAGGTCCCATGTTGTCTGATATCGCTTCGCCTTTCTTTCTGCCGTCCAGTGAAGCATTTGTACCAAGCCCCATAGAAACGTTTCCGCTTACCGAATATACACCCGGATTGAACTGACCGCCTCTTATCGTCGGTCTTCCGATGAGTGTACTGCAGTAGCATTCGAATATGAACTTGAACATTTCATCCGCATAATCATCATCATTGCCATAGTGATGAACTTTAGGACTGTTGATCAGGTGATGCAGCACTTCATGCCCTTCCCAGTTGTCTTTGATCGCCTGAAGGAGCTCCGCTCCTTTATATCTCTTTTCATCGAACACGAGCTGCTTTATAGTGACGAGTGAATCAGCACATGTCGCAACGCCGAGAGCCTGAGGCCCTATGCCATTGTACTTCGCTCCTCCTGCGGAGATATCCACGCCTTTTTCAAGACAATCCACAAAGAACGCAGATACATAAGGAAGCGGTTTTCTCTCTCTGTGCGCCCTGTCGATCACATTGAGCGATGCGCACATCTGATCGATCCAATATTTGAACTGCTTCTTTACACTCTCAAGGAGTTCATCCATATCTTTGTAGTCGGCCAGATTACCTGTATCAGGGCCAAGATGCTTGCCCAGTGCCCCGCACTTTTCCCAGCGAGGGCAATGCTCACCGCAGTCCAGGCATCGTCCGCCATTGAGCACCATTTCCATAAATTTGGCTGTATTTATATAGGCAGCATCATGCCAGCCGTATTCCTTGCCGGGAATCGACGGTTCTACGCAGCCTACGATCGCATAATCTGCCGCTTCATCATGCGGTACACCTTTCTTTTCGAAGGCCTTGATCGTCGGAGCGTCATTGAAAAGCTTCGGGTGTCCGTAACCGGCTCTTATACATTCAACGATCTTGACCTTTAATTCATACGGTGTACCTTTGTGCATCCTGACAAGAAGCCACGGGCACATCATCCTTGTGTGGACAGATGCGTCAAGCATCATCATCGTCAGATCGTTGGTCAGGTCATTGCCATCCTTATCGGATCCTCCTATAGTGAGGCACTCTCCGCCAAAGCCTCTGCCCTGTCTTACCTTAGCCGTTCCTCCGTCTCTTACTTTAGTCGGATTGTTCATCTTGACGAACGTCACTTCGAGAAGCTCCTGTGCGAACTCTTTTGTTATAACACCATCAGCAATGTCTTTTTCATAGTAAGGATACAGCCACTGATCCATCCTGCCATATGATATCGAATGTCCGTTGCTTTCGATCTGTGTCATAGTAGTTGCAAAGTTGAACAGCTGCAGTGCCTGCCAGAAGCTCTCCGCCGGTCCGCCTGCGATCTGTCTGCAGTTATCTGCCATTGCCAGCAGTTCAGCCTTTCTTGCCGGATCGTTTTCTTCTTCAGCCTTCTGGCGAGCCAGTTCTTCATATCGCTTGATATATTTCTTTGCCGCAGTATGGCAGATGATTACAGCATCGTAGAATTCCCTTTTTACTGCAAAATCCGGGTCTTCTTTTGTCAGCTTTGCAAGGCCTTCCTCGGCTCTTTTTATCATGCCGTTGAAGCCTTCTTTCATAAGTCTCTGATAATCCATCACCAGATGTCCGATCCCGCCGTAGTGATACAGATTCGTCTGGAAGATCTTCTTGCCTGTCTCCGATCCCTTTACCATTTCCTCATCCATGTATTCATTGGCTAGATCCTCGACAGTCTTGCCTTTCCAGTAATAACAGAGCTCTATGAATTCTTTCCTGTCTTCTTCATTTGCAAAATAATGCTGATCATGCGCACGTTCTTCAAACGGCTCATAAAGCGCTTCATGAAGCATCCAGTCGATCGAGAACTCAGGATACTGCGGTGAAGCCTTTGCAGGAGCACATATTTCTCCAAGTATCAGGTCTTCATCGTAGATCCTGAGCGTGGCATTCAGCAGTATTTTTTCAAAAGCCTTTGCGCACCTGATTTTTACAGTAGCCCTTTCATTTTCCTGATATGCTTCTGTGATGTTCCTGAAACGTTCCACATCTATAAGATATTCACGATCCAGAAACGCCTTTCTCAAGTGATTCACACGCGGATACGGCGACCAGTCTTTGTGACCGACTTCGTATCCGATGCTGTACGTTTTGTCAAACGGATCAATGCCGCGTGCCGTACAATGTATATTATTCATACCAATATCCTCCCTTCAAGTGATTTATTTTTCTTTAGTGCCTACGACACAATGTATTCCTCGGTCATTGAAATAACCTGCTATTTTCTCAACTTTCTCCTGGAATTCCTCTCTGTCGAATTCCAGATCCTTCATCTCATAGGTCCTGTCCAGAGACATGCATTTTTCTTCTCCCATTCTCATAAAACTCAGCAGCTGCAGGGTCTTCAGCCTTTCTCCTATGTTCTGCTCTATAAAATCCGCCGTCCTGCTTATATTCTGCATATCGTCATTTATCCCCGGAATGAGAGGGATCCTCAAAATCATATCATGTCCTTTGAGAGCCAGATTTCTGAGGTTTTCCAGTACTTTTTCACATCCTGCACCAGTATATTTTTTGTGGACTTCACTGTCCATATGCTTTATATCAGAAATAATCAGGTCTGCATACCTGACCACATCTTCTGCGATTTTCCAGTCGATATTGAATGTGGATTCCAGGCACGTGTGTATCCCCGCATCACGACATGCTTTCAGAAGCTCCCTTGTAAAAGTGCTCTGCATCAGAGGATCTCCGCCGGAAACCGTGACTCCGCCGCCGGATCGTTCATAGTAGTTTCTGTCCTTTTCGATCACCTCCATGACATCACTGACGAGCATATCCTCTCCCCATGCTTTTAAAGCACCCGACGGACATGCTTCGACACATTTCAGACAGCCAATGCATCTGCTCCGGTCTATTCCTGCGATCTTTTCGCTTCCAAACAGGAGTGCCTGCTGTCTGCATGCTTTTATGCAAAGGCCGCACTTTTCTTCTGAAATACATTTTGATGGATATACTCCCGGCTCTTTCGCGAGCCTTTGGCTTTCAGGATTGCTGCACCATTTACACTTCATCATACAGCCTTTTACAAAGATCTCAGTTCTGATCCCGGGACCGTCATTTATCGTATACCGCTGTATATTAAAAACTGTACCTTTTTCCACAATAGACCTCTTTTTTATACATCTTCCTAAAAACTGTCATATATTCATCATCGGAACAGCAGAAATATCCGCTGCTCCGACGACAGGTATTTTGAACTTTCACTGTCTGGTCACCACTGATGTATCAATATAATATCAGAACGACTAAACTATTGCAATCGGTCTGATAAACATTCCTGTTGCACCTCTTATTTTAAGTGAAGCAACAACGAAGCAGAATTCGTATACTTTATCTTTTGCAAGTTCATGACTCTGAACCAGCTCCATGAAGTGTACGCCCTGACGGATCAGACAGTAGTCATGCACTGGATGCGGATGACCCGGCCATGACATTGTTCCGTCAGCATTGTGAAGCTCGAATGCAGTCATATCATTGCCAAGCAGTACTGCGCCCTTTTCCTCTACCAGATATCTTGCACCTTCAAGTGTCAGACCTGCGCCTACACACTTATCCTGTTCAGGCCATGTTTCGCCCAGACGCATCAAAACGCAGTCGTTCTTCCTGATCTCAACGCCTTCCCACTCTGCACAGCCGATGATATCATCGATAGTGATGCCATAATTTGCATCAACATGATCCACACCTTTATAACCTGCGATGTCAAGAAGTACTCCTCTTGTAATGATAGGAGGGATAGTTTCTGCACCTGTCTTAGTCGGACCGTAGTCGCCTCTCTGATTGAAGCCGTTGTACCAGTGATCATCTTCTCCGACCGTAAGATGACATAGACCATCTATATGTGTCCCTAGATGGACAGGTCCTACCAGCAGTTCAGTATTCAGTCCTGCATTATACTGAGGGTCATTTACCTCAGGTGAGAGCCAGCCGCCTTCTTTATTCCATGCATATGCAGGATCATACGGTGAATCAGTCATTCCGCGTCTTCCTGTCGGAGTTGCATATGTAACAAGATCGAATCCCGGATGCCCGTGCCATACAGGCTGCCCATGAAAACGTTCTGTTTCAAGATCGTATACTTTACCTTTTTTGATCAGTGAAACTGCGCGAACGACATCTGCAGGCGTCAATTCATTAAGTGCTCCGACTTCATCGTCTTTGCCCCATCTTCCCCATGCGGTATCCGTTAACCACGATGCATCTGTGTAATCTTTCTTCATAATAAAACCTCCTTGAAAATTTTAATAACGTTTTATAAATTTCATAAACCTTATTAGTTGTCCGTATTATTCTGCAGCATCTTCAGTCGGCGCTTTACCTTTTGACGCCCACTTGACACATAAAGATCCGCCTTCATTGCACAAGAGTCCGAGACATACTCCCAGTGTGAGCGTTATGCCTACGACCCACCAGTTGCTTCCGCCTTGTGAAAAACATGTAGAAATGCCTCCAAATGCCGCCGGCACCATATTGATCAGATGCTTGTTCTCAAAACACATCATCATGCAAGATGCAACTGTAAAGACCGCAACCGAAAGAGCCATTGAAAACACCGGTCCGATCCCTGCGAACACATTAGCAAAAAACAACATGATCAATCCCCATGCAACGCCCAGCCAGCTGCTTACTATCTGTGGGAAAAAATCTTTTCTCAATGCACCGCCATTAAAGAATATCGGCAATGCAACAAATGTTATCCAAATACATCCATACTTAGCCAGTGGGCTGAACAGATAACAGATGACATATACTCCGGTCCAGCCGCCGATCCATAACGACCAGTAAAACTTTGCCAAGTTTGTCATTTACCATAACCTCCTATATTCCATATGATTTCAGTTTTAAATCAGTTTTGATTCAGTTCAGTAACAAGCTTGTCTACAGTTTTTATTTTAATTACAATTTTTAGAAAATTCCATAAGAATTATTTCTCATTTTTCCGTACGAAAAAATCCCCAGATTTTATTCTGGAGATTTTTATCAAATGACTCATTATTATATATAAATACGCGTAATATCAAAAAATGAATTACTGTAAAAATGACAGCTTCGCCAGCCACTGACAGTTCTCTGCAATCACCATACTATCGTCTTACTATATACTCAATAGGTATTTCTTCCTATTTTCCCGACTTGTCTTCACTGACAGCGCCATTTAAGATCTCATACAACTCATATCTGCTGTTGACCCTGCACTTTGAAAAAATATTCTGCACGTGGTTTTTTACAGTATGATAACTGATACATAATTCATCTGCTATTTTCTGATAAGTGAAGCCTTTACACAGAAAAGCAGCCACTTTTCGCTCAGCTGCAGTCAGCGAGAGTTCTTCGAATGATTTCTGTTTTACCGAATCCTTCTGTGAAATGGCGATCCAGTGGTATCTGTCTATGATACCATGACTGTAGCTCTGGTCATATGTATAGATCTTGAATACAAGGTTTTTTATTTTTTTAACTACAGCCCCATCTTCTTCTGCATTTCCTGCGTCTATACCTAAAAGAAACGGCAGCCACAAACACGGTCCGCCACTCTCCATCTGCACTGATATCGCTTCTCCGCATATGCCAGTCAAAAGCTGCACCGCCTCTTTGCTGTACTCCATCACACGTGTAAAATCATCAGTAATCAAATATGCACGCTCTCCTGATGAAATTATCTGATCTTTGATTTCTGATACGATCTTAGTCTGTTCATGCTTTTTAAAGCCCGAATATGCCATGGCTATATACTGATAGATCTCTTTGAAATTCTCGATCTCCTCATCTGAATAATCTCCTTCTTCGAAACTTTTGAAGAAGGCAATCTGGATATATGCATTTATTCCGAAAGCAAGTGAAAGTGCATAATGGCCTCCAAACTGTTTTTCCATCCACTGCGCAAAACGTGAACTGTCATACTGCCCTTCCTCATAGTAATCAGAAGCTCTGTATATCCTCGGCTCATGATTAAAATAAGTCAGCTCATCTCGAACCGCCTCCCTGTACATCTCATGCCGCATTTTATCATAAGGCATGATCTCAGAATATGCATGATTCGGCGCCGCTTCCTGTATCCCTTGTTTTGTTATCCAGGAAAGAAAATTTCCATCCGTGTCAAAAATCAGGATCATCGCTTTTTTCAGCCCGAAATCCTTCTGTATTTCATCCAGCAGTGCTACATTAAAAAATTCACGAGCTGAAATCTGTTTTTCAGACATATCTGCTACAAATCGTGTTACTGATTTATCAGGATAAACCAATTCCTGCACCTTCCTTTCCATCTTTAAAGCGTATATATATTCAATGCTATTATACATCTACTTTTAAAGAATTCTACCATTTTTACATTATTTTTACTATATGGTTCAACTATAACATCATTTAGCCGGGTTATCTATATCCACTCAGGTCTCGTATTCGTCAGCAGCATGCAGACAGAAAAACCCGATGCGAGAGTCGAGCAGGGCGACAAACTCGTTCTTCGTGGAAAAGGAAAGGCCTGCCTGCGCGAAACAGGCGGACAGACCAGAAAAGACAGGACTTATATCCTGATCGAAAGGCATTTATAATTCTCCAATATTTTACAAATTCTTTTCTGTAAAATATTGTAAATCACTGATGTTAATGTTATAATGCGATGCAGAGAAGCCTGAGACACGGTGGACGGCTGCTCCTCACTGAGAGGAGGTGATGCGGATGTATATAACACTTTCAGAGCTTTTAGCTTTTGGTATGTTCGTTATATCCCTCATCGCCCTGGTTCTTGAAATCAGGCGATAGTTTTACATAAAAGTAAAACTCCGTCCAATGCCCTCATATTGTGACGGAGTTTTTACTTCCAAACAATTTTGAGCAGCCGTTCATCGACTTCTCTTTTATAGTTAAAATATACATCCACACCAGGCTTTTGTCAATATCCTCATTTGAAAAAGCCGCACCTAC
>CAVEWO010000032.1:0-9844 GCA_963619345.1 Bacteroidaceae bacterium | reverse complement strand
TGTTCGTGAGCTCAAGAATATGATAGAGCGCCTTGTCGTGGGCGGCGAAGGGGAGATGATAAGCGGTTTTCAGGTAAAGCTGTGCATAATGGGCGTGCAGAACGGCGAAGAGCGAACGTCAGACCTTTATATGGGGAGCGGCACGCTGGATGAACTGATGTACAATTATGAAAAACAAATAATTCTGGAAGTAATGGAAAAATGCGGAACGATTTCCGCAACGGCAGCAAGGCTGGGCGTCAATAAATCCACCATTTCGAGAAAAGTAAAGGCATATAAGATAAAAGACGCGGCAAACGGAGGCATATAGTAATAAATGTGTTCCAAAATGGAAACATCGTTGCTGCGATGCAAACTTTGTAGAAAATTCAGTAAATTCAATGCTTTGATGGCACGAAAAAAACAGAAAATTAGATAAAAAGCACCATTGTTCCCGAACTGCAACAGTGGTGCTTTTGTATTACGTTGAAAAATCAAAGAATACAGGTTGGCATGATTCATGCAATAAATATATGTGCAATTACTTATTTAGATCAGTTTTTAGGCTGGCGTGCGATTCGAGAAGTACATAACGCATGGCTTAAAGAAAGAGGAAAGTAGAGGTGGTGAAACTTTATGGATTTAAAGGAATTATGGAGCGGCATCGACTGGCTGATCATAGCACTGTACTTTGTGGGTATACTGCTTGTAGGCGTCAGCATGAAAAAGCGCGCAGGAAAAAGTGTTAAAAGTTTCTATGTTGCATCCAGAAAACTTACAGTGCCTATTCTTATCGGCGTAGGTGCTGCAGGCTGGTATGATTCATGGACTATCGTAGGTCTGGCAGAATGCGGCTGGACAATGGGTATTTCTGTAATACTGGTGTTCGTTATTCCGGAAGCTATTTTAAGACTTCCGCTGGCCACGATCATAGGACCGCATGTAAGGGACAAGATTCCTGATTGGGTAGTTACAGTACCGGATATGATGAAATATCTGTACAGCGGAAAGATCAAGTTTATATCGGCTGTAACTTATATCGCAAACCTTCTGTACGATTCGGCGCTGCTCTTTGCAATCGCGGAAGTACTGAAGCTCGTTTCGGGAATGCCGATGATCGTATCACTGGTAGTATCAGGAGCGGTAATCGCTATATACACTGCACTTTCGGGTCTTTGGGGTTTGGCAGTTACAGACCTGATCCAGTTTGCGATCATGACGGTTGCAGTAGGAACGCTGATGGTCGGTATAATATTAAAATACGACGGTCTGCCTGTTATCTGGGAAAATGTCAGAGCGGTCGATCCGGATCTTCTTACGCCGACAGGAAAGCTTAGTGTGTGGGAATCAATAGCATGGGCGATCTCAGCATGTGCGATGTACTGTGAGGCAGCCTGTTACCAGAGATTCGGATCGGCACGATCCGGTGACGATATCAAAACTGCATATTCCATCATGCTGGCAATGGGCGTAACGTTCAGTACGGCTATGGTAATCGCAGGAATGGCAGCGTTGGCATTTTTCGGAGACGCAGCCTCACCGGCATCAGGATTCTGGTCGATGGTATTCACAGTTCTCCCTGTAGGATTCAGAGGACTGTTTGTAGCAGCATTGTGTGCGGCAGTAATGTCAACGGTATCTTCAGACTGGCTGCTCTTCGCGACATGTGCTGTGAATGATATTTACAGAGGATTTATCAATAAAGGACTTTCGGAAAAGAAGACGCTGTTTGGTATGAGAATAATGGTAGGAGTATTCGGAGCGCTGTGCGTAGTAGGAACGATATTCTGGGCAGACGGAATTGCAAATGCATGGTACTATCTTGGAGGATTCCTGTTCTCGATGTTCTTTATTCCGATCGTCGCAGGTTTGTTCTACAAGAAGAAGACCACTCCGGCAGCAATGGTATGTATAATATACTCAGCTATAATGTATGTACTGTGGGAGTTTGTTCTCGGATGTCCTTGGGAACTGCCGACAAGTATCGTAGTATCAGTAACCGGTGCTATCCTGTACTTCATCATATGCAATGCTACATATAAGAAGGACGGCGGATCGCTGGAGAGCAATTCAGTATCGGAGGTGTAAAGATGAAGGAGAAAAAAACAAATAAAGCTGCAGTGATATCGCTTATAGTATTGTTTGTACTCAGCGCTATCTATCTTATCACACCGATGATCGGAGGATACAACTGGTACGGATGGATACTTGCGATACTTAATCTGATCGCAGGGCCTGCAGTACTGATCGCTTATCTTCTCGAAGTGCGCAAAGGCGTATTCCGTGACGACAGCGAGGAAGCAGAAGAATAAAGGGCTGAAATATTTGACAGTTATTACTTGTATGAGCGGCTGGAGGGTCGTGCGGGGCGCTACCTGCCGCTCAGGCAGCCATTGTGTATGCTGGATCTGAACAGCAGAAATATCATCGGGAGGCCATACTTATGAAAAGATTAGAAGACCATATGAGCAGTAAAGCTAAGAAGCCGGCAGCCAGAGCTTTTGCAAAGCCCGGCAGAGACAAGGTTTTTGTCACTGAGACAGTTCACAGTAAGGAAGCTGCGATAAACGCTAAAATGCGTTCGGTTGAGCCAAAGCTTCTGGGAGTTAAGCTTGTGAACTACAGACAAACAGGAATGCGTAAGGTATGGGTGCCATGTTATTTCATGATCTATGATTTTAATGTAAAGCGCAATGTGTTTTTCAACAAGTCCAAGGTGTTCGACAAGAGCGGGACTGTGGGAGTCGTATATGACGCAAATGAAATGCATGCTTCACATTATGACGTTATGACTGATGGAGAAATCCCTATGGAGGAGAAGTCATTAAGTGCGATGGAAGGAAACATTCTGCCGGATGGCGGCAGTCTCGAACAGATCCTTGAGGATGCGGAGTATTCAATCAGGAGACAGATCCTGTTCAAGGCATACAAGACGATGGACAGTGAATTAACCAGAGTTAAGCTGGTCAAATTTTACAGAGAAGCATGGGAGCTTGAAATGATGTATAAGGACAGAACCTATACAAAATACGCATATCTCGACGATTATGGCGTGACCAACGAACGTGCGAGAGGACTCAACACAAGATTGTCCATGTAGATAAGTGGTTCGGCATGTCCGGACAGAAGCAAGCTGGAAAGAGTAACATTAGTAGGAGGTTTTATTATGATTGGTAACTTTGGATTTTTCCTTCCGACTCAGATAATGTTTGGAAGAGGTGTTGTTAAAGAAGTCGGTGAAGAGATCAAGGCAAGAGGTTTGAAAAAGCCAATGCTGGTAACTGATGCAGGAATAATCAAGATCGGCCTGGCAGACCAGATCAAGGGGTATATAGAAGATGCCGGATTCGAATGCATGCTGTTTGACGGCATCGTGCCTAATCCGCGTGACTATGATTGTGATAAAGGTGCTAAGATCGCAGCTGATGCCGGCGCAGACGTGCTTATCGCCGTGGGTGGAGGAAGCGCTATGGATACTGCAAAGGCGATGGCTACAGTCATGACTAACGGCAAAACGTCAAGAGACTGGATCGATGTGGAGTTGGATGTACAGAGTGTGCCTGTAATATGCATACCTACGACATGCGGAACAGGAAGTGAAGTTACATTCAATGCAGTTATCAGTAATACAGAAACACATCTCAAAGGAAATATCTTTGACCCCAAGTGTGCTCCGATACTTGCGCTGGTAGATCCTGACATGATCAGTGGTCTGCCTGGTTCACTGATCTCATCAACTGGTATAGATGCGCTTACGCATGCTGTTGAAGCATACGTTTCGACAGTTGCTACACCAATGACAGATGCTATCGCTATCTATGCTGTAAAGCTGATAGGTGAAAATATCGTAAAGGCTGCAAATGACAGAGACGCAGATGCTATGGAGGCTGTCATGCTTGCATCGATGATGGCAGGTGTTGCTTTCGGAAATGCTGACACAGCTGCGGTACACTGTATCGCTGAATGCTTCGGCGGATTCTATGATATACCACACGGCGTAACGAATTCGATGTTCCTTGCAGATGTAAGTGAATTCAGTATTCCTGGAAACCCTAAGAAATATGCAGATGTTGCAAAAGCTCTGGGCGTTGATACAGAAGGCAAGACCGATGAGGAAGCTGCTATGGAAGGAGTACAGGTAATAAGAGATATATGCAAAGAACTCAATATACCGAAGCTCAGCTCATTTGAAGTGATAGATCCTAAGGATTTCGAATATCTTGCAGAAGCTTCATCGAAGCATGTATGCAATCCTTCGAACCCTATCGAAGCTACAAAAGAACAATACCTTGAGATTTTCAAAAAGGTATATAATGCATAAGGAGCCTGAAACAAAACTTGTTAATGATAACCTTAATGTGGATCTATGCCAGTAGATCCCACAGGACAGGGCTGCAGTGCGGAAAATCTGAATTCATCAGATACCGGGCGGCAGTCCTGTTTTGTTTTTCCGAAAAAGAGCTGCAACGGTATACTATGCTGCTGATTACATTAAAACAGCACCGCTGTGCTTACCGGTGCTGTGGATTTGTTATATCAGTGTTCGAAAGTGACGGTGTCACTGCTGAGCAGTTCATTAGTGCTTCTGTCATAAAGCTTGAATGTGAGTTTGCCTTCTTTTCCGAATATTGGCATCGGATATTGGAATCTGGCGGTTATCACTGAGCCGCTTTTCCATGTGGAGTCGAGATCGAATATCTGGCTTTGACCGCCAGGCCATGTGACTTCGTAGTACAGCATGATTTGTTCAGATGGCTCTCCACCGCTGAGCGTGGCGTGGAAATAAACCGTGTCTTTTCTGCTGACTGTGCTGACATCCGTGGAATTGTCAGTTTCAGAAGTATTAGCAACGATAGATACATGCCATGCATAGTATTCATCGTATATTTCCTGTATGCCGGAATACTTTACTGCCATCAGGTCAGACATGTATTCTTCAACTTTTGCAGTTCTATCATTCTTATATGTTTTCACATAAGTGAACTTGGTCAGGTTGATCTTTGCCTGTACATCTTCGTTGTCCTTCAGATCAGCTGCGACGTAGTATGTACTCAGCGCCTTTTCATATTCACCGTTGTTCAGGTGCTGGTCGCCGATCGCGATGTAGCAGTTCCATATCTTGTCGTGAAGCGACTGGTCGTCTTTAAGGTCGATCGCTATGTTGTAAGTATCTATAGCCTTTTCGTATTCCCCTTTTTTGAAATACCGGTCAGCCATGCTGCAGTAGCATTCCCATATGAGTTCTTGACAGTCCTTATAGTCGCCGAGTGCTTTGTATTTTTCTATAGCCTTTTCGTATTTACCCTTTTCCTGAAGCTTCTGTGCATCCTGATACTGTATTGCCGGTGCGGCCATATAATAGTAGATGGCGGTTCCGCAGCCTCCTATAAGTATAATGCATGCGACTATAGCTATTATTATCTTTGTCCTGAAGCTTACGCGTTTTTTTCCATCGGGTTTTGCAGCCTCTTTTTTCTTTGGTGCAGGAACGGGTACTATAGCATTAGCTTCGGGTTTTCGGGTCACTTTTTTTTGTGCTTTTGCGGCAGGTGATTCGGACTGCTGATTAGTGTTATCCGATGTGTTGCCCGGAGGAGATGAAGCAGGTTTATCCTTGTCAGGAGTTTCACTGCCGGTATCTCTGCTGCCGCCGTTTTTGCTGTGGTCTGCAGTATCGATAATATCTGCGTCGTGATTTTCATCTATATCATCATTTTCTGCAGTCTCACATTCAGAAGGATCGTATACCTTAACCTCGATTTCATTCTGTTCGCTCGGCAGGGCGCGTTCTTCTGCAGCTGAGCTGTCAGTTTCGATAGGGACTACGGTCAGTCCGTCACCGCCTGCAGCTTCACGCTGTCTGCGGCGATTTTCCTTATCCGCCTGCTGCCTTTCTTCCTGATCAATCTTTTCCTTTGCGGCCTTGCTGAGCTTTTTGTTCAGCTTGCCGGGTGCTCCCGCAGGCTTATGCAGTATGAACAGTGATCTGAGAAGTTCTCTTTCCAGGCCACAGCTTTTACAGCGTTCTCCTTTATTAATATGACCGCAGCTGCATGACCAGTAGTCTCCGAATTCTTCAAACCAGTATTTTGGCTTGGTAGGTGCTGATGCGAAATGTTCAATGATATCTTCGTAAATATCGTCATCAGGAGTGAGGGGGCGTGGCTCATAAACCTGAGTCACTTTCTCGTCGGATGCTTTGTTCTGGGCATCAGCGAGGTCTTTCAGATCTACGGCTTTCCGCGTTTCCTTACTGCTGATATTGGTATCCTCCTGAAGATTTTCTGAATCATCGTCCGGGACGGTGCTGGTCTCAGCGTTATCTTCGGTTTCAGGGGAAAGCAGTATCAGAGTCCTTGTATCAAATTCCTTTTTGTGTTTCCATCCCTTGATCTTTTTCAACGTTTAGTGCTCCCTAAATTATCAAATATATCTATAGCAAACAAGCTTGTCGCAGCATGTTTCAATGAACGCATCATTGCGGCAACGCCGTTACAATCAATGGAATTATTATAACAGCAATAGGCTTTCATAACAAGCATGGCGCCGATAGTTTTGGCGGCAGGCGCAATAGTTTTGGCTGCGGCATGCGAGATCACGATTACTTTGCATGCATATAACGAAAATTCATGCGCGCAGCTTTGGTGGTCTGTCGTTTGTTGAATTTTAAGAATATTCCCACTGGATAAATGCGAGCTGCTTTTAATATAACAAAATGTGATAGCAGGTATAGTATAAAATAAGTATCGATTTCGAATTAACATTGCTATGATATAGCCAGTGAACGGTCGTGGTGGACAATGAAGTATATACAAACTGCAATGCCTGTTAAAGGCTTGCTGCAATATTGGAATTCCAACGATTACAAAGTTTCTACATGTATATTGTATAATTTTCCGTACACGGTTGACAAAGATGCTCTATTAATGTAAAGTCTATAATAGTATGCTGTATTTTGAAAAATTGATTACTTATGGCATAGAAATTGCGTGCTATAGAATTGAATCAATAGTTGTGCAGAAAATATATACATAATTAAATGGAGGGAATTATGTCAAACAAAATAATGAAAACTATGGACGGTAATACGGCTGCGGCTCACGTGTCCTATGCCTTTACTGACGTGGCTTCGATTTACCCGATAACACCGTCATCTACAATGGCTGAAGTAGTAGACGAGTGGGCTGCATATGGCAGAAAGAACATATTCGGACAGACAGTGAAAGTAGCAGAGATGCAGTCAGAAGCAGGTGCGGCAGGTGCTGTACACGGATCACTGGCAGCAGGTGCGCTTTCCACTACATACACAGCATCTCAGGGACTTCTCCTGATGATACCTAATATGTACAAGATCGCAGGTGAACTGTTGCCTGGCGTTTTCCACGTGGCAGCAAGAAGTGTATCGACACATGCACTTTGCATATTCGGTGACCACTCAGACGTTATGGCCTGCAGACAGACTGGATTTGCTATGCTGGTATCAGGGTCTGTACAGGAAGTAATGGATCTGGGCGGTATCGCGCATCTGGCGGCTATAAAAGGAAGAGTTCCGTTCGTTCACTTTTTCGACGGATTCAGAACATCCCACGAGATCCAGAAAATCGAAGTATTCAGTTATGACGACTTTAAAAAGCTGGTAGACTGGGATGCAGTACAGGAATTCAGAGACAAGGCTCTCAATCCTGAACATCCTGTTATCAGAGGTACGGCACAGAATCCTGACGTATTCTTCCAGGGAAGAGAAGCATCGAACAAGTTCTATGAGGCTATCCCTGAAATCGTTGTTGAATACATGGACAAGATCAGCGAGATGACAGGCAGAAGCTACAAGCCGTTCGATTATGTAGGTGCTCCTGATGCAGACAGAGTGATCGTTGCTATGGGTTCGGTATGCGAAACTATAGAAGAAACTATCAATCACATGAACGCTGAGGGCGAGAAAGTCGGACTGATCAAGGTAAGACTTTACAGACCTTTCGTAAAGGACTACTTCATGAACGTACTGCCTGAATCTGTAAAGAAGATCGCAGTATTAGACAGAACAAAAGAACCTGGTTCACTCGGTGAGCCTCTTTATCAGGATGTAAAGACGCTGCTCTTTGATGAAGACAGAGATATCAAGGTTTACGGCGGACGTTACGGTCTCGGTTCAAACGATACGAACCCTGGAATGATCGAAGCTGTATATGCTAACCTCAATAATGCAGAACCTAAGAACCACTTTACAGTAGGTATCGAAGACGACGTGACAAACCTGTCGCTGCCGTACGTTCCAGGCGTTGCAATGGAGCCGGAAGGCACAATCAAGTGCAAGTTCTGGGGTCTGGGAGCTGATGGTACTGTAGGCGCAAACAAGACAGCTATCAAGATCATCGGAGACAAGACAGACATGTATGCACAGGGTTACTTTGCATATGATTCAAAGAAATCAGGCGGTGTAACTATTTCTCACCTCAGATTCGGAGAAAAGCCTATACAGTCGACATACCTGATCAACAATGCTGACTTCGTGGCATGCCACAACCAGGCTTACATAAAACAGTACGATATGCTCAAGGATCTGAAAGAAGGCGGCACGTTCCTGCTGAACTGCCTGTGGACAGACGCTGAACTGGAAGAACATCTCCCTGCAAAGGTAAAGAGAGATATCGCAAACAAGAAGATCAACTTCTACGCTATAGATGCTGGAAAGATTGCGGGAGAAATCGGTCTCGGAAGCAGGATCAACATGATCATGCAGGCTGCATTCTTCAAGCTTGCAAAGGTTATTCCTCTCGACAAGGCCATCGAATACCTCAAGGATGGTATCGACAAGTCATACGGCAAAAAGGGACAGAAGATCGTCGACATGAACTGCGCTGCAGTAGATCAGGGTATAACAGCTATCAGAAAAATTGAAATTCCTGCTGACTGGGCAAATGCAGAAGACCCTGAAGGCGAAAAAGTAGAACTTCCTGAATTCATAGAACAGATACTGATTCCGATGAATAAGCAGGAAGGGGATAATCTGCCTGTAAGTGCATTCGACGGTATCGAAGACGGTACATTCCCGTCAGGTACAGCTGCTTACGAAAAGCGTGGAGTAGGCGCATTCATTCCTGAATGGCAGCCTGACAAGTGCATACAGTGTAACCAGTGTTCGTTCGTATGTCCGCATGCAGCTATCAGACCTGTACTTCTCGATGAAGCAGAAAAAGCTGCAGCTCCTGCAGATTTCATAACTGTTAAGGCAACGGGAAAGGGCATGGAAGGACTCCAGTACAGAATGCAGGTTTCATCGCTTGACTGTCTGGGATGCGGAAACTGTGCAGACATCTGTCCTGCAAAGGAAAAGGCTCTGATCATGAAGCCGTTTGCAGAAGTGGAAAAAGAAAAGGACAACTGGGAATATGGAATCAGTGTTCCTAGAAAAGAAGATAGAGTAAATAAAGAAAGCGTCAAGGGAAGCCAGTTCGCTAAGCCTTACATTGAGTTCTCGGGCGCATGCTCAGGATGCGGAGAAACTCCATACATCAAGCTTGTTACACAGCTTTTCGGCGACAGAATGATAATAGCAAACGCTACAGGCTGCTCATCGATCTGGGGCGCATCAGCACCGTCAATGCCTTACTGCAAGGATGAGAACGGCAGAGGACCTGCATGGGCAAACTCACTGTTCGAGGACAATGCGGAGTATGGATACGGAATGGTAATGGCAGACAAGCAGCTCAGAGGCAAGCTCGAAGAGACGATGAGAGAACTGCTTGAGCTCGATGTAGACGATTCACTCAAGACAGCTGTGACAGAGTGGATCGAGTACAAGAACGACGGAGCTGAAACAAGAGCCAAGAGCGAAAACGTATTAGCTGCAATCGAAAATCTGAAG
>CAVEWO010000031.1:0-9951 GCA_963619345.1 Bacteroidaceae bacterium | reverse complement strand
AGCGTCCGGCTCATAACCGGCAGGTCCGGGGTTCAAGTCCCTGATGGCCCACCATAATATTGTTTATAAGTAGTATGCCCAGATAGCTCAGTTGGTAGAGCAGGGGACTGAAAATCCCCGTGTCCTTGGTTCGATTCCGAGTCTGGGCACCACTTATTTATAAAGATAATCTCTTGCTGACTATGTCCGAGGGATTATTTTTTATATGATAGGAAATTTCTCATACGGAAATTGACGGATTCACCTGAAAGCAATGCGAGGAGGGAAGACGGAAAATGGCGCAGTTATATTACAGATACAGCACGATGAATGCCGGAAAGTCCATAGAAGTCATAAAAGTGGCTTATAATTATGAAGAACGCGGTAAAAAGGTGCTTACTCTGGTACCAGGTATAGATGACCGGTATGGAAAAGGGAAGATAACTTCGAGAGTCGGTCTCAGCCGCGAAGCTACTATAGTAAATGAAGACACTAATATACTTGAGATCTTCATGAGAGAAAATGACATAGAAACGATCGACTGTGTGGTCGTGGACGAGTGTCAGTTTCTGAAACAGCATCATGTCGAAGAACTCGTAGAGATAGTCGACAGCTTCAATATACCGGTGCTCGCGTACGGTCTGAAGAATGATTTTAAAAATGAACTGTTTGAGGGATCGTATTATATGCTTATATATGCGGATAAGATCGAGGAAATCAAAACTATCTGCTGGTGCGGCAGGAAGGCTACAATGGTGGCAAGAGTCATCGACGGCAAATTCGTGAAAAGCGGAGAACAGATCATGGTCGGCGGCAACGATATGTATGTTTCCCTATGCAGAAAACATTACAATGAAGGTCGTATAGGCTCTAAAGGGTGAATTTCACAGGCAGTAAAGTCTTATACGGATATTGTTCATTAGTTAGATGTAACGCTGTGATTCCAGAGAAGATGACGATAAAATAAAGGCAAAAACACGAAACGGATCTTGTAAACGGATCCGTTTTAAAATGCCCGCATTTCTGCGATCGTTGTTTTTTGTTAGAAAGTGTTAAGTGCTTCTTGCAGCATAGAGTGCCTTGCAGAGAAATCAACAGAGTTTGATGTTTACTGCGCTCACTCCTGCGTCTTCAGCTGTGCTTTCCTGCCCTGCCAGGTGTTTCTTTCGCGCATGGCACTGTGGATGCCGTTCAGGATCGTACGTTTTTTATAGCTCCAGGAAGGAGAGATGAGAGTTGAACGCGGTGCATCGCCTGAGATCCTGTGGATTGTGACATGAGGAGGAATCAGCTCCAGGGCGGATATGACCAGATCGGTATATTCCTCGATGCTGTCAAAGGACACATAGTCCGGATGTAGCTTTTCCATGGGAGAACCCTTTACCAGATTGAACATATGGAGTTTTACTCCGAATATGTCTCGTCTGCATACGTGCTTCACAGAGTCCAGCATCATTTCACGACTCTCTCCGGGAAGACCCAGGATAAGATGAGTCACTACGGGAATGCCGCGGCTGATCAGTTTTTCAACCGCGCTGTCATAATCGTAAAGAGTGTAGCAGAGGTTCATGCTTTCGGCAGTTTCTGTATGTATGGTCTGCAGTCCGAGCTCGACCCACATGAAAGTTTTTTTATTGAGCTCTGAGAGCAGATCGATGACATCATCCGGCAGACAGTCCGGTCGTGTAGCTATGGCAATGCCTTCTACAGACGGATGTTCGAGAGCTGTATAGAATTTTTCGCGAAGCTCGGCAACGGGTGCATATGTATTCGTATGGCTCTGGAAATACGCTATATAACCTGCACTGGGCCATTTGTCCGAAAGCAGATTGATCTGGCTGTCGAGATCGGATATGATATCTCCCGAGCCGGCGGCAGTGTCACCTGAGCCGCTCGATGAACAGAAAAGACAGCCTCCGACACCTTTGGTGCCGTCACGGTTCGGGCATGTGAACCCGCCGTCGATAGACAGCTTGGCCATCTTCATTCCGAACTTTTTCTTCAGATAGGTGTTTACAGTGTTGATCCTCAGCTCCTGACCGTCAGAGTCATCGAAAATCAGCGGTTTGCGGCTGCATGCCATAGTATCGTGCTCCTTTAAAATTTCATTATAAGTACATTTTCAATAGTCTGATTATATGATATAATAAACCATTATGATTGAGAGTAACAAGTGTTTGTTGGAAAATGAAAAAAAATATATGCCCGGAGATGATTTTGAAGAAACGACTGAAAAACCGAAGCTGCTTCTGCACAGCTGCTGCGGACCGTGCAGCACTGCGGTGATAGAACGGCTTACTGATGAATTCGATGTGACAGTGTTTTTTTACAATCCATGCATAACGGAGGAGAAGGAATACCAGCTCAGGAGAAGCGCTCAGCTGCAGTATCTGGAAAAGTTCAATGAGGAAAATACAGGGGTGACCAGGGTTTATTTTATGGAGCTGGATTACAGACCGCGCGATTTTCTTGAGGTGGTCAGAGGGTTCGAGGAAGAACCTGAAGGCGGAGCCAGATGCAGCGTATGCTTTAGGCAGAGGCTGGAAAAAACAGCTGAAACGGCAAGCCTGTCAGGGTATGACTATTTCGGTACTACGCTGACAGTCAGCCCGCATAAGGATTACAAGCTTATTTCCAGGATAGGCAGTGAGCTTGCCCTTCGATACAGACTTTCATTTCTGGACAGAGACTTCAAGAAAAAAGATGGCTTCAAACGATCTGTTGAGCTGTCAAAAAAATATGGATTATACCGCCAGAACTACTGCGGTTGTAAATATTCAAAAAGAAGAGGAGATGAGTGATAATGAGTGGGCTTATAATCCCTAAGAACTACACGCCGTTCATTGACTACATGGAGAGTCAGAGGGCGATTAAGAAAATAAAGGACTTTTTCCAGCAGGAGCTGGCTTACGGTCTCAGGCTGCGCAGAGTATCCGCACCGCTGTTCGTAGTGCCGGAATCCGGGCTGAATGACAACCTGAACGGAGTTGAACGTACTGTGAGCTTTACGATAAAAGACATGGATGAAAAAAAAGTCGAGATCGTGCAGTCTCTTGCAAAATGGAAGAGGATGGCACTCGGCAGATACAAATTCAAGCCGGGGACAGGTCTTTACACTGACATGAACGCGATAAGACGTGATGAAGAGCTCGACAACCTTCACTCCATCTATGTAGACCAGTGGGACTGGGAGAAAGTCATAAACAAGGAAGACAGGACGGAGGAATATCTGGAGGAAACTGTGGGGACGCTTTATAATGCCATAAAGAACCTCAACGATTATGTCAACAGACTTTATAATGAACTGAAGACAGAGCTTCCGAACGAGATTTTCTTCATTACCTCGCAGGAGCTGGAGGATATGTATCCGGACAAGACTCCTAAGGAACGCGAGGATATCATAGCTAGAGAAAAACGTGCCGTTTTCATCAAAAAAATAGGCGGATCGCTGAAATCGGGACAGAAGCACGACGGCAGGGCTCCGGACTATGATGACTGGGAGCTGAACGGCGATATAATCCTCTGGAACGATGTACTGGATCACGCATTTGAGATCTCTTCGATGGGAATCAGAGTCGATGAGAAAGCGATGGACAGGCAGCTGACTCTGGCAGGCGCCGATGAAAGACGCGACATGGAATTCCACAGGATGATCCTGAACGGCGAGCTTCCGTATACTATAGGCGGAGGTATAGGTCAGAGCAGACTCTGCATGTATTTCCTCAGAAAAGCGCACATAGGCGAAGTGCAGGCGTCGATATGGCCTGATGAAATGATCAGGGAGTGCAGGGAAAACGATATTTTCCTGCTGTAGATGATGAAATACGTAGACCTGATCATAGACAATAAAAGCGACAGCACAGACATCCTTTATACATACGGATGTGAGGACGACAGTGTCTGCGTCGGAAGCAAGGTATATATGCCTTTTGCACTAAGCCGGAATCTGAGAGAAGGCTATGTGGCTGCGGTTTCAGACAGCGTGCCGGAAGGTCTGGGCGCGAAGCTCAGATATATAGACAGTGTAGACCCGGATGTCTCGCTCACACCTGAAATGGTGCGTACAGCACTGTGGATGAAACAGAGATATCTTTGCAGATATATAGATGCGGTAAAGTGTTTCACACCTGCAGGCAGCAAGCTTAAGAAGGGAACGAGAAAAGATCCGTTCGCTGGCAGGCAGGGAGTGGAGTCTGAAGTGGAGCAGCTCACGGAGCAGCAGAAAAGTGCTCTTGCGGATATAGGGACATCTGTCGAAAACGGGCAGCATGAGAGGTTTTTGATACACGGCGTTACTGGAAGCGGCAAGACTGAAATATATATCAGAGCTACGGAAAAGGTGCTCAGCAGACAGCGCAAGGCGATCATTCTAGTACCGGAGATATCGCTGACTGCACAGATAATAGAAAGATTCACCGGAAAATTCGGGAGTGACAGGATCGCAGTGCTGCACAGCAGGCTGTCGCTGGGAGAACGGTACGATCAGTGGAAAAAGATAAGAGATGGCGGCGTAGATATCGTCATCGGGGCAAGATCGGCGGTTTTCGCGCCGCTTGAGAACCTTGGACTGATCGTTGTGGATGAGGAGCACGAATCCACTTACAAATCCGACCACACGCCCAAGTATGACACTGTAGAGGTAGCCGTAAAGCGCCTTCAGGATAAAGACAGCAGAGGCGTGCTTATACTCGGCAGCGCCACACCGTCGGTAGCCACATACAGGCGAAGTGAAGAAGGCATTTACAGGCTTATAAAGCTTACGGAAAGATACAACAGAGTGAGCATGCCTGAGGTCACTGTGACAGACATGAGGGAGGAGCTCAAAGCCGGGAATACATCAGTGATAGGAGGCAGGCTTTACAAGTCAATGAAAGAGCAGCTCAGTGCGGGGAAGCAGGTGATGCTGTTCCTGAACCGCCGTGGATATTCGACATTCATTTCATGCAGAGAATGCGGCTATGTCGCGAAGTGCCCGACATGCGGGCTGTCTCTGACTTATCATAAAAAAAACGGCAGCGCGGCATGCCATTACTGCGGCTATCAGACGGCACCAATAAACAGCTGTCCTGACTGCGGCAGCAGATATGTGAAATATTTCGGAAGCGGGACTGAAAAAGTGGAGGAGACTGTTTCGGCTATGTTTCCGGAGTACAGCACGGAAAGACTGGATCTTGACTCCATCAGGAAAAAAGGCGAGCTTGAGCGCAGACTCAGAGCCTTTCAGAAGGGAAAGACAAAAATACTGATAGGGACGCAGCTGATCGCAAAGGGACTCGATTTTAAGAATGTCGGGCTCGTAGGGATAATATCGGCTGACGTTGCGCTGAACATACCTGACTTCAGATCGCCGGAAAGGGCGCTGCAGCTTATCGTGCAGGCTGCCGGACGTGCCGGCAGGGGAGATGAAAAGGGAAAAGTCGTGATACAGACATACAGCCCTGAGCACTATGCCATAACATTTGCGGCGGCACAGGATTACGAGGGCTTTTACAAAACAGAGATACAGCTCAGAAAACACATGGGCTATCCGCCGTTCAGCGACATGTTCCAGATACTGTTCACATCGGCAGATCAGCAGGAGGCACTGAGAGGTGCGCAGAGCTGGCACGACAGGATAATGAAGGCACTGCCGGAAGGAGAGAAAAACAATGTTTTCAGACCGCAGGAAGCGTACATGAGCAAAATAAAAGAAAAATACAGATATTCGATGCTTATAAAATGCCCGAAGGGCAGACGCAGAGAATATTCGGATATAATAAATTCCGTAAAGGAAGAAGACAAGAAGGACAGAAAGAAGAATTATACGGCGGTCACGGACATAAATCCGTACAGCTTTGAATAGGAGGTTTTGATTCGATGGCACTCAGAAACATAGTCACAGAAGGGGATCCAATCCTCAGAAAAAAATGTCGGGAAGTCGATGAAGTGGATGACAGGATAGGGACGATCCTTGATGACATGGTAGAGACGATGGAAGAAGCGAACGGCGTAGGACTGGCGGCCCCTCAGATCGGCATGATGAGAAGGATGTTTGTGGCAGAGCCTGAACCGGACGAGATATATTATTTCGTGAATCCGGAGATAATAAATATGACAGGAACTCAGGAAAGCGAAGAGGGCTGTCTTTCAGTTCCGGGATATTCGGGTCTCGTTGACCGTCCGGAGAAGATAAAGATAAAGGGTCTGGGCAGGAACGGAGAACCGCAGGAATATGAATTCGAAGGGTTCAGAGCCATCGTTATGTGCCATGAGTATGATCACCTCGACGGGATACTTTACACCGACAAGGCAAAAGAGGTGTACCAGATAACGGCAGAGGGGGAATGATGTTTAGATGATGAAGATCGTTTATATGGGAACTCCGGATTTTGCAGTACCTGCGCTGGAGGCTCTTCACAGAGAGGGTTACGAGATAACTTTCGTTGTCACGCAGCCTGACGCGCTGCGGGATCGCGGCAAAAAGGTGAAATTCCCTCCGGTGAAGGAAAAGGCACTGGAGCTGGGGCTTGAAGTGATGCAGCCGGAGAAGATGAGAAAAGATGAAGGATTCATAAAGATGCTCAGGGACGTAGCACCGGATCTTATCGTAGTAGCTGCGTATGGTCAGCTGCTTCCGAAGGAAGTACTGGATATACCGGCTAAGGGATGTGTGAATATACACGGATCGCTGCTGCCAAGGTTCAGAGGCGCGGCGCCGGTACAGCGAGCTATCATAGCCGGGGATGAAGAGACCGGAATCACGCTCATGTATATGGAGGAAGGACTTGATACGGGTGATATGATTGCCAAGAGGTCGACGGTCACTGCTGGAAAAACAGGGCAGCAGCTCCATGACGAGCTTTCACAGATGGGGGCGGAGCTTCTGGTAGAGACGATACCGCATCTGGACACGATCACTGCTGAAAAGCAGAATGATGAAGAATCCACTTATGCGCCTATGATATCAAAGAGCGAAGGCCATATAGACTTTTCGAAGACTCCGGACGAAATCGAGCGTATCATAAGAGCATTTGATCCCTGGCCTGGCTCATATGTGTACTGCGGGGACAAAATGATGAAGCTGTGGCAGGCAGAAGTACCGGGTATCAAAACCGGAGCGGCAAACGGCACAGTGATCGAAACAGGAGAAAACGGAATCGATGTCGCAGCGGCGGGAGAATTGTTGAGAATAACGCAGATACAGGTGCCTGGCAAAAAAAGAGTCGCTGTCAGAGAATATTTAAAAGGCAATTCCATTGAAATTGGAACGGTTTTAGGATAAAATCAGATTCGGAGGAATAATATATGTATTTTGGCATGTTTGATCCAACAGTCATTTTGCTGATACCGGCGATCATTTTTTCACTGTATGCACAGGCTAAGGTGAAAAGCGCATACAGCAGATATTCGGGTATAGCAAACAGAAGAGGTCTGACAGGACGTCAGGCGGCGCGGATGATACTGGACAGCAACGGACTCAGCCATGTCCCTATAGAAATGGTATCAGGGACACTTACAGATCATTATGATCCATCAAAAGATGTGATGCGTCTTTCGGCGCAGGTATACAACGGAACATCCATAGCAGCTGTGAGTATCGCGGCCCATGAATCGGGACATGCGATACAGGATGGGACTGCCTATGGCTTTTTGCGTTTCAGGAATGCGATAGCACCTGTTGTAAATCTCGTGTCAGCGGCATCGTGGCCGCTGCTGCTGATAGGTCTGATGATAATCTGGGCTGGAAACAGAACGACGGGCAATCTCATCTTTGATCTTGGAGTGATATTCTTTGCCGTGGTTGTGCTGTTCCATACGATCACATTGCCGGTGGAATTCAATGCGAGCAGCAGAGCTGTAAAGCAGCTGCAGGCGCTGAATATAATAGATGCATCTGAAGTAAAAGGTGCCAGGAAGGTCTTGTCGGCTGCAGCGATGACTTATGTGGCAGCACTGGCTACAGCAGTTGCAAATCTGATAAGGATATTAATGATAAGGGGGCGTGATTGATGGATATAAACAGAAAGACCGCATATCTTGCACTTATGGATGTGGAATCACGTAAAGCGTATTCTAATCTGGCGATAAATCACCAGATAGCACTGAATAAACCGGGTTCGCCGGCATTTGTACGCGAGCTGGTTTACGGTGTACTGGAAAACAAGCTCACGCTTGACTATTATATAGACCAGCTGCTGAATGAAGGTATAGAAAGCCTCAGGCTGCAGGAGCTGAATATCATAAGGATGGGCATATATCAGCTCAGCCGCATGGATTCCGTTCCCGAGTATGCGGCAGTCAATGAAAGCGTCGTTCTTGCGAAGCGATATACTAAGGGCAGGGCAGGACTCGTGAACGGAGTGCTGAGGGAATACCTGAGCAAGAAGATACAGCTTAGACTTCCGGACAGATCTGATGGAGAAGTGGAATATCTGTCCATAAAATATTCATACGCACCGTGGATTGTACAGCTTTGGCTGGAGCATTACAGTGCGGATTTCGTCGAAGCGCTTCTCAAGGCCGGTAACGTAACGCCGCCTGTGACTGTGAGACTGAACTGGCTCAAGGTCATGAAAAAGGATCTGATAAAAAAGCTTGAAGAACAGCATTTCAGCGTGGAGGAAGGCAGGCTTTGCCAGAACGCGCTCAACGTCAAGGGCAGCAGGCTGCTGGACACAGAAATGTACAAGCTCGGGATGTTCACTCCTCAGGATGAGAGTTCGATGCTCGTGGCAGAGAAGCTCGATCCTAAGCACGGAGAACTCGTAATGGATGTATGTGCAGCTCCGGGAGGGAAGACTACAGCCATCGCAGAGAGAATGAACAATACCGGCAGGATAATAGCGTCGGATATTTACAGAAGAAAACTCGATCTTATCGACAAAGAAGCGAGAAGGCTCGGGATAACCAATATAGAAACAAGGTCATGGGATGCCACGAGAGTGGATTCCTCGATGCTCCAAAAGGCGGACAGAGTGCTGGTGGATGCGCCGTGTTCAGGTCTTGGAGTCGTCCGCAGAAAACCGGAAATCAAATACAAACCTATGACAGAAGAAATGGCACTGCTTCCTAAGAAGCAGCTGGCTATACTTTCAGCTTCATCGAGCTACGTAAAACCCGGCGGAAGACTTGTCTACAGTACTTGCACTATAAACCCGAATGAGAACGAAAGAGTGACAGAGCTTTTTCTTAAGAGAAATCCGTCATTCTCAAAAATCGAAAGAACGCTGCTGCTGCCTAATGTAAATGGCACAGACGGATTTTTCATCTGCGTTATGGAAAAGAGCGCAAGTCTGCTGTAGCGTTGCAGAATGCAGGAAAGGGCAATAGGTGATGGTTCAGATAGGATTCAAATGCAATAAAGGCCTGGTTCGTGAAAAAAATGAAGATGCGTGTTTTGTCATACCGAGTCATGACGTGTACATAGTTGCCGACGGAGTCGGAGGGAACAATTCAGGCGAAGTGGCGAGCAGGACTGCTGTGAGCGAGATCGCAAACTATGTCACAAGCAATGACCTCAAAGCATGCAGGGAGCCGGATGATATTTTCGGATTCTTTGCATCCGCGATAGACAGCGCGAACGGGAGAATTTACAGGCTGGGACTTGAAAATGAAGATAATCGCGGCATGGCGACAACTATCGTCACCGCATACATATATAAAAGCGCTGCATACATAGCAAACCTCGGAGACAGCAGGGCATACCTGTTCAGGGAGGGGACGCTCAACAGGATAACAAAAGATCATACATATGTGAACGAGCTTATAGACAAAGGTGTGATCACAGAAGAAGAGGCGGAAAATCACAAACAGAAAAATGTTATAACCAGGGCGCTGGGGGCGGAAAAATCGGTCGAACCGGATTTTTACCGTCTTGACGTATCCAGAAACGATATACTAATGCTGTGTTCAGATGGACTTTACGGTGAAGTATCTCCGCAAAAAATCGCGGGGATACTCGCAGGCGAAGGCAATATGAACGACATATGCACA
>CAVEWO010000030.1:0-10010 GCA_963619345.1 Bacteroidaceae bacterium | reverse complement strand
CTCCTTGCCTGTCTGATAACCTCTTCAACTATGGCTTCCTGTCCGACTCGCTGTATCTCGTGCTCCACGATCTTCTCAGCGGCCATGACAGCAATAACAGCTATTTCCTGCTTCATGTCCTCCATAGCTTTTTCTTTTTCTTTTTCTATAGTCTTTTCTGCCTTTGCAATGATATCGCCGGCTTCTTTGCGGGCGTCCTCTATAATATCACGCGCCTGCGCATCCGCTTTGATCTTCGCAGTTCTGATGATCTCTCTGCTTTCCTCTTCGACCTTTGAGATTTTTTTACTGTACTGTTCCATTTTCTCATCGGCTCTCCTGTTGGTAAGCTCAGCGTTGTCGAGCGCGTCTTTTATGGACTGCTTTCTGGCAGCCAGCATATTCAGGAAAGGCTTATATAAAAACCTGGTAAGTACTCCCATCAGTATCAGGAAGTTGATCAGGTAAAATATAAATTCTTTAAGACTTATTCCCAATGCTTCAACCATATTACCGTCTCCCTTTCACTGCGTTTTTGCATGCCCGAAGGCAATGAAATTCTCTATATCTTTGAGAACAGCATAAACGCAATGAGAAGGCCGTATATGCTAAGCGATTCCATAAAAGCAAACGAGAGAATCATATTCGTACGAAGCATTCCTGCCGCTTCCGGCTGACGCGCCATACCTTCCAGTCCCTTCGCTGCTGCTATTCCCTGTCCTATTCCAGGCCCTATAGTTGCCAGTCCTATAGCAAGTGCTGCTCCTATTGCAATTAAACCCATAAAATAACTCCTTTCAACTATAAACAATCTTATCATTTATATTATTATCGAAACGTTTTCTGTCGCTCCGTTTACGATCTGCTGATAAACTGCATGCCTGCCGGCCCGCAGTTTACAAATGTTCTTCCTCCTCCGGAAGCGCCTCTTTTATATATATACCTGTCAGCAGGGCGAACACAAGTGCCTGTACCAGTCCCATCAGGACACTCAACATCTGCATCACCACAGGCAGACCTATCGGGACGAGATCAAAGAACGATGACGTTACCGTCTCTTCTCCGAAAATATTGCCGTAAAGTCGCAGTGTCAGCGACACCGGTTTTACCAGGTCTTCCAGCAGCATCAACGGCAGCAGGAAGGCAAATGGCTGCATCAGGTGCTTGTAGAATCTCAATCCGTGAGATTCTCTGATACCTATCACCTGTATCGCCACGAACACTATTATCGCCAGCGCCATCGTGCAGTTTATCGAGCTTGTCGGAGCCACCAGCCCCTTTACATGCCCTGAACCCGGCAGCAGCCCGCTGTAATTGCATATCAGTATATATATGAACAGCGTCGCTACAAGCGGGAAATACTTCCTGCATGCTTTGCCGCCCATGATATCGGAAAAGAAATTGTAAAGACTCTCCACGACCCACTCCGTGAAATTCTGAAATCCCGACGGCACAGTCTGCAGTCTGCGGCCCGCAGCTATAGCCAGCACACACAGTATGACCGTAATGACCGTGCTCGTTATCATCCCGTTGGATATACCAAAAGAATTAAGTGTCTCTATCATTATCGCCTGCCTCCCTTCCAGGTCACAGTGCCTTCTTCTGTTTGAAAACCAGCACCTTGTTCATCGCTACAAGCGCAGCCGCCGTTCCTATGAGAAAAGCCGTATCGTCAAACGGCACTATATCCCTCACGAGGAAAACCAGCAGCAGCGTCACTATATTGACAGCATAACTGATCATAGACCTCGCATATATACCTCCCGCCTGACCTGCTCCAGTATCTGACGACGAGCTGTCCGCCATGTACTTCTGCCACAGGAAGCGATTTTTGAGGTATCCTGCAAGCCCTCCTATGATCAGACCTGCGATCGATCCGAAAACATAAGTCAAACCGCACTCATCTCCTCTCTTATGACTACACATTATACACCAATTTGCGGCGATTGTGAAATGGTTTTTTTAAATTTATTGTTTAACAATCTCACTGTTTCCAACACTTTCATGGTTTTGTCCAAAAATTATAACTTTTTATAATTGTAAAAAACTTGTATTTTCTTGTACTTCTTTGTTATCAATATGTTCTTTTTTCAAAACATCGTCAATCGTCGATGCCCTTTATTACGTTTCTGAGCCATTTGCAGCTGCAATACTGATCAGCAAGAAAAGAAAGGCTCCGCAACAAGAAAAGAGCTGGCTGACGCCTACTGCATTCAGCTCAAGCTCTTCAAGACTTCCCGCTATTCTTTTTTCTCCGGCTTTTCATTTTTTATCTTGTCTGCTTTCAGGCTGATATTCCGGTTTCCCGTATCAGAGAGCAGTACGTATATGAGCATTATCGCGACCGCTGTCAGCCCGAGGTATTCCACCGTCAGACCGCGGCTGAACAGCACCGCCACGATCCCCATGATGCCGCTGATGCAGTAAAGTATCATCACTGCACGCTTCTGACCGAATCCCGCTTTCATGATCCTGTGATGCAGATGCTCCTTGTCTGCAGTACCTATCGACTGATGCTTTGCCAGCCTTCTGAATATCGCCATTATCGTGTCGAATATCGGAAGTCCCAGCACCAGCGCAGGTATTATCACGACGACCATCGTTGCGCTTTTGACAGTTCCCAGTATCGATACCGCCGCTATGGAAAATCCCAGCAGCTCCGAACCGCTGTCTCCCATGAAGATCTTCGCGGGGTTGAAATTGTATGGCAAAAACCCGAGTGCTGCACCTGCTATGGTCATCATCGCCAGTGTGGGCACATACTGCCCGTGTATATATGCGACGTATCCTATACAGAGTGCAGATATCGCAGCGATGCCGGCAGCCAGTCCGTCGAGCCCGTCTATCAGATTCACAGCATTTGTGATCGCTATCAGCCACAGTATCGTGATGATAAAGCATGCCGCATCGCCGAACGCCATGTTGCCCGGTCCGAAATAATTGGTTATGAACTCGATCCTGACGCCCATGATATACACCACCGAGGCGCATATTATCTGCCCGCACAGCTTTACAAGCGGTTTCAGATCCCTGAGGTCATCGATCAGCCCAAGGATATATATCAGAGTGCATCCGGCCATAACACTCGTTATACCTCTGTCTTTGACTGCAAATACTGCAAGAGCGGCCATCATCCCAAGATATATCGCGATGCCTCCGAATCTCGGCATCGGCTTTTTATGCATACGTCTCTCATCCTTTGGTATATCCATCGCACCTATCTTCGGCGCGATCTTTATCGCCGCAGGTGTGACTGCCGCTGCCACGGCAAAGGCGACCAGAAACGGTCCCCATAATTCTATGCTGGTAGCTGTCACTTGATTTCTCCTAACATTACTATTTTCAGTCCGGCTTCATCCAGTATGTCCACAGACAGCTGGTCCGGATACCCTTCTTTTACTATGATCTTGCTTATTCCTGAATTTATTATCATCTTCGCACATATCACGCATGGCTGATGCGTTATGTATATCGTCGCACCTTCAATGCTCTGCCCCAGCGTGGCCGCCTGTATTATCGCATTCTGCTCGGCATGCAGTGCTCTGCAAAGCTCATGCTTCTCACCCGACGGAATCCCCATCTGCTGTCTGAGGCATCCGCCTTCTCGGTCTCCGCAGTGCTGCAGACCTCTAGGCGCACCGTTATACCCGGTGGCAACGATATGCCTGTCCTTTACGATCACAGCGCCTACCCGCCGCCTAAGACACGTGGAACGCTTTGCCGTAAGCACTGCCATTTCCATAAAATATTCATCCCAGCCTGGTCTGTTGTCCATCCTTTTCTCCTTGATCATGCAAATATCAGTAGTACACTTCTGCAAGGTACAGTCCGTAAGGCGGAGCCGTATGTCCTGCAGCCGATCTGTCTGCTGCATCGATAATATCTTTCATCTGTTCCGGTGCGATCTTTCCCGCTCCTATATCCGTCAGTGTTCCCGTTATTATCCTTACCATATTATAAAGAAAACCGTCGCCGCTGACATGTATCTCTATGTTCCTGTCTCCTGTGACGCTTATATCGTATATCGTCCTGACGGTAGTCCTGCGCGGAGTCCCTCCCGCCGCCTCGAACGACTTGAAGTCGTGCGTACCTTTCAGATATTCCGCCGCGTGCCGCATGGCATCCGTATCCAGCGGCTTTGCAATATGATAGACATAATTCCTCACGAAGACATCTGCGTTTTCCGCATTGAGTATCCTGTAGATATACTTCTTGCCCTTTGAGTCGAATCTGGCATGGAAATCCGCAGGCTTTTCTTCCGCCTTCACTATCCTGACGGGAGACGCTGCGAACGACCCTTTCTCTCTGCTCGCGAGACGGTTGTTCACGACGGCCGCCAGCTTTTCCACAGGTATCCTGACATCGGCTGTAAACGATGCACGCTGAGCATATGCATGAACCCCCGCATCGGTACGGCTCGTGCCGTTAAGCGTGACGCTGCTGCCCAGAAGCGATGACAGCGTCTGCTCCAGATGCCCCTGTACAGTGGGCTTGTCCGGCTGCCGCTGCCAGCCGTGGAATACCGATCCGTCGTATTCTATTGTAAGAAGTATATTCTTTTTCATCGTACACCTTTTTTAATTATATATTATTTCAAAGCTGCATGCCACATTTATTCATCATAATTAAAATGCTCATCACATCATCAGCGGCCAGGCGGCAAAAATGTATAAGCATCCGCAGCCGCATATATATGGTCCCAGCGGCCGTTCATCGTCTTTGCGATACCGCCCCGACGCCAGTCCCGCTGCAGCCGCTGCCCCGCTCGCAAGCGAAGCTCCCAGCAGTACCGCCGCCGTCCCCTTCAGTCCGAGCACCAGACCAAGCGATGCGAACAGCTTTACATCTCCGAAGCCCATCACTTCTTTGTGGAATATCATGCTGCCTATGCCTGCCACCGCCAGCATTGCTCCGCCTCCGACGAGCGCTCCGGCAAGCGGCTGCCAGAATGAGCTGTGAAACGGTATGAATCCGAACGCGCTCAGAGCCAGCATTATCACGAACTGGTCAGGTATCACCATGTATTTCAGATCAGCCAGACCGATGATCAGCATCGCCCAGCATGCGAACAGCCCCGCCGCGGCAAACTGCATATCACAAAACGAAAGCCTGACGAGAAGACATGCGAAACCTGCCGCATATATCCATCGCCACGGATAGCCTTTCACTCTCTGTATGTGAGGGTCCGTCAGCTCCGGCCCCGGCTTCTCCCCGTAATCACACAGCCAGGACGCAGGCATTTTATTGAATATGTATACTGCCGCAAAACCCGCCAGGACTCCCAGCACTATGCTTACAGCAGCTTTTATGATGATCGCCAGCATCTCAATATTCCTCCTTTATTGCTCTTATTCTATCAATTTCCTTTTTTAACCACAACATTATTTTTATTTTTTTGTCGTATTGTGGGGAATGCCGTCGTACATTACATATAAAAAAAGTGCTGTTTTGGGTATAGAATCAAAGTAGTGGTACAGTTGCACGCCAAAGGAGGTATTGAATATGAAAAATGTTTCAACAAGGGACAGAGACATTGTGCTGATAGTTGACGACACATCAGCAAACCATGAAGTAATACAGACATTCCTGAACGATATAGGTGTAAAGTGTGAAAGCGCATTCGATGGTCTCGAAGCTGTCACGATGTGCAATTCCGTCGACAAAAATTATTATTCACTGATACTGATGGATATAAACCTGCCGTGCATGAACGGGATAGAAACCGTCTGCAGGATCCGCGGTCTGGGGATAGACACTCCGGTGATCGCCGTAACGGCATCGAACAAGAATGAAGACAGTATCCGGCAGGCTGAAGATGAAAGCATATTCGATATGATACTTTTCAAGCCGTTCAATTCCACATCATTTTACACAGCGATCTCCCCGTATGTCAGATCCGCACTGCTCACGGCGTCATGCTCATGCGCCTGCACGCATCGCGACAGCAGCTTTCCCGGCCTGGAACCCGATGTATGCGACATACATACAGCTATAGAAAACATGGGCAACAGCCCCAGGCTTTTTCTGAAGCATTTCAATAATTTCAAACGCAACAACGCAGACCTCTCTCTGCGTCTGCGCGAAATGATAGATGCAGATCAGTACAGCGATGCCGCCATACTTTGTCATTCCATAAAGGGTCTTGCCGGCATGCTGGGCTTCACATCTCTTTATGCTCATGTGATATCTCTGGAAGATCTGCTCAGACAACAAATAGCAGAGCATCTGTCCACGTTGTCATACGACATCCCCGCTCTGCTTTTTTGCATAAACAACGACATCCAGTCGATATGCCAGCTGCAGATATAACTGCATCCGGAAGCCTGTGGTCGCTCAGGCGACGTACCGCAGCGGATCACATGACTGATCTCACGAGATCCTCAAGCTGTTTCCTGTCGAAAATCTTCGGAACGGGATACAGCGGGTTCGCCTCAGCATCGGCCCATTTCGCGATAGTTTCGACATCTTCTTCCTTTATGCAGTCGAATCTGTCCGGGATATCCATGCTGCGTTTCGTATTTTCTATCCACTCTATGAAAAGGCGCGCTTTTCCGTTGTTTGTGCTCTTTTTCTTCATCGCGCCATATGCCGGGCAGGCGCATCCGCCTGCCCGGCCATCATTATCTACTCCGTATTCTGCGGAAAGCCCGCAGTGATCGGCCAGCTCCGCAAGTCTCGCCTCTGCACTGCTTCCAAATGCTTTCAGCACGTGCGGCAGCAGTATCGCCATAGCCTTTCCGTGAGGAACGCCGTACAGACCTCCCACGGCGTGGCCTATCGCGTGTACATAGCCGACGCATCCTCTCGTGAATGCCCTGCCGGCGTAAAACGCCGCTCTCTGCATATTCCGGCGTTTTTCCATATCGCTGCCGTTCTCGTAAGCGCCCTCAAGATTTTCGTATATGAGCTTGACGGCATCCTTTGCCATCTTCTTCTCCAGAGCCGTGTTGTATGTGTTGTTGGTATAAGCTTCGACTGCATGGCACAGCGCGTCCATTCCCGTATATGCAGTTATATCCGGCGGCAGTCCCGCGGTCAGCCCGGCGTCCAGCACACATACGTGCGGGATTATCGCCATATCGTTTATCGACTTTTTCCGATGTGTTTCGTGATCCGTTATCACCGCTGCCATCGTAGCCTCTGAGCCTGTTCCCGAAGTCGTCGGTATCGCCCACATCACAGGTACTTTTTTTCTCGAACGCACTTTGAGCACGCCTTGAAGCTCCGCGATCGTCCTGTCCGGTCTCGCTATCCGCGCTGCGATAGCTTTGCCGCAGTCCATCGGCGAACCTCCGCCGAACAGGATTATCCCCTGCGCGTTTTTCTCATTATAGAGTCTGACGCCTTCTTCGACCTGAGCATCCGTCGGATCCGATGTGAGGCGGTCGAACACCTCGCATTCGATCCCGTTCGCCCGCAGCTTTTCCAGCATAGGTACGGGAAGCCCGCGCTTCATCATGTTCGAGCCCATGACCACGAGCAGCCTTTCCACGCCCCTGTGTTTTATGTCCTCCAGCAGCCGGTCGCTGTCAGCACTGTCTTCTATCACTTCAGGCGTATGCCACGGGAGCAGGTACATCCCCACTTTCATCGCTCCCTGATATATCCTGCAAAATAATCTGTTCATCTCCTGCCTCCGATCCTCGTGTGATTATATCTATATACATCATACCACCACTTCCCGGGATACTCTATATCCGCCGGAAGATTTTCATGCAAAAAATAACCCTCGATTCCAAAGTTTTGGATTCGGGGGGGTCCACACGAATGTAAATTTCGAGCGATTCCCCGCCGGTATAGTTCCCTGTATCGTTGGGCGCCACGGAACAATTAACGCTTCAAAAACTACAAATGTTTAAATTACAGCATTGCAAATTGTGAGTTTTTTATACCGCAAGCATGTGTCCTTTACAATGAGTAATGTAAATACCCATCTTTTTAACTGTTTAAGTCAAAATACCACAGTCATATCATTACTCAGGCTTTTTCATCTCCTTAGCAATATTTATAGCTTCATCTTCCGTTATAAACCCCATTATTTGCAAAACTGTGTTTTCAGTATATACATTTATATAAAGATTCCCATCACTATCTCTTTCCTGAAGATATAGTACCCTATCATTGAGTCTAATTAATTTACCATCCCCTGTACAGCTTACTTCTTCACTTCGAGGCGAGTATATTTCTGCAATCACCAGTTTCTTTGACCCATCTTCAAATGTATATGTCGCACTAAAATCACCCATACTCATATTCTGCATTTCAAGGCATTCAAAAGCGTATCTATCTGGTATGTATTCAGGTATATATAAAGTGCCCTCAGAAAATGTTATCGCTGTATCCAGATCATTCCAATCGCTTACTGCAGCTTCTTCTAAAACTTCATTTTCAACGCTTTGATTTTCTTTATCAGTGTCAATTCCTCGCACTGACTGATATATTCTATGCAATATTCCTTTATTGCCATATGCTGAATCATTTAATGTTACCGCTGCGATCATATTTCCAATAATAAAAACAATTACTATTGTAACCGCAATCGGAAGATAACGCCAGACACTAACATGTTTCCGCATATTGGGCTCTTCTATTTCCAAAAACCCCTTATCTATAGACGGAATCTCACCTATCTCTTTTCGATAATATTCTTCAGCTATTTCTTGTATATTATTTACACGACTATCGTGTCTTTTTTTGTCTCGTTTACTTTTCATTCAAAATCCCCGTTTGCCAACTGTAAATACTCTTTATATAAAAGATTTAATCCTCTTTTATAGTACACTCTTACCTGCGCTTGCTCCATTAGCATAATTTCCGCAATTTCATTAAATTTCAGATCTTGTATCAATCTAAGGTCTATAATTGTCTGATATCTCCCGGGGACATTATTAAGTGCTTCCATTAACAGACCTTCCTTTTCTTTAATAATAATTTGATCTAAAACCTCTTCTTCAGCTTGCTCTATAGTTTTCGAGATTTCATCATGGTAAATTTCATAACTTTCTTCTTCAAACAGACTACGCTTTTGAGCATTTTGCTTACGAAAATATTTTTTAACTTCGTTCATAGCAATTTGCATAAGCCAAGCACGTGTTGATCCCCCATTTCTTACTTGTTCGATTTTTAGCCATGCATTTTCCATAGTGTTTTGTGTAATGTCTTTCGCTAATTCTTTGTCTTTATGAACTTGTGAGTATATAAAACAAAACACCCTTTTATATTCAGGTTCAATTCTATTTTCAAATAATTGTATTCTTTTCTTTTTATTCATTACTGCCACATCTTTTTTCTTTATTATATCATGGAATATATATCACACACTTGCTTACAATCATAAAATTTGCATATGTATTACATATAGCTGAAATAAGCTCTACTAAACAAAAATTAGTAGAGCTTATTATGCTGTTTTCATTTAAGTGAGATTTCTATAACCCACACTTGACTCCGTAGTTCCTCCGATCGTGGCCGTAATTACAATCTTTATTCGATATTTCTTTTCAGAAGAAACACTGAATGTTGCAGTCGGAAAAATTGTCGTTCCATTTTTGCTCAACGTTACTGACTTTGCATTTGAATCTACATACTTATTGCCATTATAAACTTGCAACGTAATTGTCGATTGCATTTTCGAAGCACCCGCACGAACTGCAGAAATATGCGCAATCCCCTTACCTGAACTTCTACTAAAGGATCCTTTTATTTGTATTTTACTTGCTGCATACAACGACACATCACTATTTGGGTTGTCCTTAATTAATATTTCTTCAGGCATAAGCCCATACTCTATTAACTCTTCTTGTTGCTCGTTCTCAGTTTCTAAATCTTGATTCAATGATATAGCAAAAGCATTACTTGTAGCAAAGAACATGCTTATCATTATGATTAGAGTTACAAGAATACGCTTGAAGCTTTTCACCATAACTTTATTTTTCATAGTCATCTCCTTCAAACTATTTATAATTGAATATTAACTGTGAATGAACCAGGATACTTTCCACTTAATTTATAAGATACATCTAACTTTGCGC
>CAVEWO010000029.1:0-10054 GCA_963619345.1 Bacteroidaceae bacterium | reverse complement strand
CTTTGTCGCTTGGGACATAGCCTGATGGTGCTGATATCTCTTTCAGGTAGTATGCACCTTCACTGAGACCTGTCATTTCCATATATCCGTTTGCAGTTGTAGTTGCTCTTTTTATCTCGTTTTTGCAGTTTTCATCAGAGTAAAGTCCGAACACAGCTCCTGCCAGCGGGTTTGTTACCGTTGTTTCACTTCCGTCCTCATTATAATCCAGAGTCTGCGCCTGTCCGTTTTCATCCAGCTTGATAACTTCATGAGTCTTCTTGTTCTTGGTCTTTGATGTTCCGTTCAGGTTGGCGTCAAGACCAAATGTATAGATCTTTGAATTATCCTTATCTCCGCCAGTGCTGCCGTCAGGCTTGTTTGTAAATGTTATCTCCGCGTCGTTGTTGTTCGGGATGTAGTTGAATTTAGCATTCTCATTCACAGCTGCCTTGTAAGTCACTACAACTGCTCTTTCTGCTGCTGTCTTTGCTGCAAGGCTCTTGATATATGCAGAAGAAAATGCGATCTCGAATCCGTTGCCCTTTTTTTCTATCGTATAGCTGCTGGAGGAAACTTCATTCCCGCCTACTTTTACCGTAACATCCCCTGTTTCCGGCGCAGTGAGACCTTCGTCAAGTTCATCGGTAATGTTGAATCTGACATCTCTGTACTGATCACTGTATGATGGGATAGTAGTTTTGATAGTGAATCCTACTTTATCTCCTACACTTACTGAAGTACCTTTGTTTGTAGTACCGGTTTCAGTTCTTCCAGTTTTGTCATTGGTTTTTTCAACTGTCGGCGTGCTGCTCTTCGCATATGCCACATTACCGTCATATCCGAAATCGGATTTTGCACTCACTTCATCGACCTGTCCGTCATAGTCGATGCTGACCAGCATAGGGTTGTACAGAGTCGAGCCGCTGCCTGTTACCAGGATAAGGTATACACCCGGCGTCTTTCCTGACTTCTGATACACTCCATTGTCATAGTCCAGTGTGAAGCTTTCAAGAGCAGCCAGCTGCTCTGCACTTGCAGCGATAGCTGAGACCTCTGCTGCTGACGGTTTTGCCGGGTCAGCTATGCTGATCTTGTCCGAAGTCTTTACCCACTTACCGCTATCCTCTTTTACGATTTTATACGCTGTAACTGTTGCATTCTCCTCAACATTCAGTACCTTGAGGACATCACCGGAATCCGGATTTGCAGCAAATACCGATGCTGTCGCTGTTCCCATTGTCATAAACATCACAAACGACAGGAGCATAGTCCCCATGCGTTTAAACAATCTGTTTTTCATAAGTAATTTCCTTTCCTATTAAATATAAGCTGTAACTTGTCAAAACTGTGTTGAAATATCTCTATCCACCCCCTTTTCCAGCATTCCTTCTGCCCACTGCTGCTACAATGGCTATAGCCAGCAAAACTGCCATTATCCTGATGATCCATGAATTATGGATCACCTCAGATGTTGTCTGAGTGTTATTTTCTTCGGGTATATACTTGACCCTGTGACCCCTGACAAGGAGTCTGTGAGTATTCACAGAATACGGAGTACACGTGAACAGTGTCACCTGATCTTTTCCTTCTGTGATCTGAAGTTCATCAAGACAGTCTGGTTCTGCGACCTTAATCTGATCAACTTCATATGCCAGCGTTTTATTCAGTATAAAAATATAAAATCTGTCGCCTTTATCCAGTTTGTCCAGATCTGTAAACAGCTTTGCCTGCGGCAGACCTCTGTGTGCGGCTATTACCGCATGTGTGCTTTTACCGCCTACGGGAAGGCTTGTCCCTGCGATGTGTCCGCAGCCTTTTTCCAGCACTTTATTTTTTGTCCCGTGATATATCGCAAGCCTCTGATTTATAGCAGGGATCTCTATATATCCCATTATCCCGTTACCTGACGGATCAAGAATCCTGTTATACTCTTTTCCCGCAGAACCTGATACTTCAAACGGGTCTAAAACCGTATTTTTTATATGTTCCGCATTATACTCTTTTGCCGCCTGAAACTCTCTCTCAATATCCTCATCTGTTAAACTGCCCGTTTCATCTCTGTATACACTTATCAGATTCTCTGTCCTGAACTGATTCCACAGATCGCTTATTATCGGATACATCAGGATCAGAAATCCTGTGATAAAAAGAGCTGCTATTCCGGCAGTTGTTAATTTTCTTTTCATATCTTTACCGTTTATGCTCTCGAAATTCGAAAAACCGATATTTCTATTAAAATCTAAACTATGATACATAAAAAGCAGTGCCTTTCGTGTGACATTTTTACAGCTTCCGTGCGACCGCTGCGTGACACGCAAAAAAAAACACTCTTATCCGGCAGAATAAAAGTGTTCATTTGAATTTTAATCGTTTTTTAATATATCAGCTCAGAGCTTCATGAGCTCCGGCAATGTGTATTCGCCCCAGCTGTAATTCTGAAGATAAACTCCGTTGAACAGATTCCCGTTTTTTTCTTTATCTGAGAGATAGTCATACAAATCGCACTGTACGATTTTGAGATTTATACATCGCTTACCGCTGTTCTGGATCATAATATCTGAAATCCCATTCTCTTCCAGTTCCTTCCTCAG
The DNA here is from genome assembly GCA_963619345.1 of Bacteroidaceae bacterium. GTDB lineage: Bacteria > Bacillota > Clostridia > Peptostreptococcales > Anaerovoracaceae > Lentihominibacter. The sequence continues at coordinate 7,481 of CAVEWO010000029.1, read as the reverse complement.
TCTCATAGCTACTTTACGATAGCGTGCAAGTGTGACCTTGTTTGCATCTTCATTCTCCCACAGGTAACTGATAGCATCTCCTGCTGAAACATATCCGCCTCTCCTGTCAACGAGCACCGCAAGCAGCTCTTTTGCCTTACTACTCTTGAATGGAACAGCTTTGCCGTCGATAAAAACATCAAAAAAGCCGAAGGTTCTTATCTGTATTCTTTTTTCCCTGTTTTCCGTCTCCTCCTTCTGCGTTTTCTGCAGCTGAGCGCGATTCTCAGGAATCACTATATTGTATCGCAAAGCATAGTGAACAAATGCGTCCGACGCATCAACACCGCATGCTATCATGCTGGCATATCTTTTTTCCACACGCCCGTCTCCATACTCTACGGTATATTCTGCCATCACATTCAGCGGTCCGTTTATTATCGCCCTCACATTTTCTGATGACAATGGACAATGTGTAAAGAAGATATCGATGTCAGTCCCTTCTTTCAGAACCTTGTCAATTTCCACGGGACTCAGTCCAATAAACCTTCGTGTTTCTTCGGTAATGTTCAGTGGCTTGAGCATATTATCCTTCAATTTGAATTCCATAATATTGCTGTGTGCTCCCGTTTCAGTAGTTCTTCTCTTCTGTGCTGACATATCAGAACAGCAGAAAGCACCTGTCGACTCATTGATTTTAAAAAAAGTTCCCGAATAATGCCATATATTATCATTATTCTCTGCAATGTTTATACATTTGTCTCTGCCAAAATCGATTGAGAATTCTAAAGAATGCGGTATAGTATCATCAAAATCATCATTCAGTATTTCGCTGAAAAAATCCATAAATATCTTCTTTTGTGCCGGCTCAGGTATTTTCCGACACCAGTATTCTACAATATCATTTGCAAGCATACGAACACCCGCAATAATATTCTGTGCATCAGGGTGCTGCGTACACAGGCAGCTAACTGTCTTATCCGTGATATTCAGTTCATACACAGCATCATACACATATGTCAGTGCATTCAGAAAATCTCTCCGCAGGGCTTCTCTCTTGCCTGGAATATATACGTCTGACCCGATAAAAACGCCCTGATATACGATCTTCAAACCTGCCTTTACCTTGTATAACCAGACTGTTACCGGTATCCTTTTTCCGTCACATTTGAAAATATCCATGTCGAGATTGACATCATTTTCATCTTTGTCGATTCTTTTCAAAGCATTACGAAATGCTCGCCTGTATTCAAATGGGATTATAGAAAAAATATTTTCTTTTATATCCTGAAACAGTTCGCTTCCGATACATTCTATACCTATCATGTCAATCATTCCATAGTTCATGGCTATTATAGACGGATATTGTTCACATGTGAACCTGACTATACCACACGGGACAGCATCACCTACATTTCTCATTATTTTATTATCTGTCAGTACATCCGCAATAACGGTCACCACCGAAAAAACCTGCTGCCCGTCTTCATGACAGTTTATCAAGGTCATTGTATCACTGACCTGTATGACGTCACCGCCTTTTGCGACAAGGCGGTACTGCACCATCAGAGAACATTCTTCCGACTGCAGTTTTCCCAGAAAGTTTTTATACATTTCTCGGTCATCCCTATGTATCAGTTCTGCATATCTGCCGCCGAATTTCTCGTATATTTCCGCGCTGCTGTATCCAAGCATATCACATAGAGCACCATTTATATATTCAAGATGTGCAGTGCCATTGAAATTCATTCTATAGAATTTTCCTGATACATACTGAAACTTATCACATGCATTAACATTTTTTTCTTCATTTCGATTCTCAGCCATTTCTTCTTCATCCCACTTTGATCAATTGTGCTTATTTATGAGTGCTCGCTCTGACATTTAACGATATTATACTGTGCTGGCGTTCCACTTGCGTTCCTCAACTGCAACCCAGCTTACTTTTGCGTCGGTAACTGCATCTGCTTATATCGGCGTATATCCGCAGCATTTTCAAAAGTTTCTACTCCAAAAAAAACGGTATGACGTTGATCCGATTTATCAACGTCATACCCCCCTTGTAATACCTATTATCAAAACTTTTTGATGTTATAACAATATATCTGCATAATAGCCGGCAAAGCTCAGGCTGCAGCAGTCTTCATACAGTTTTCCACATCATCACGCCGCCTGTTATCCGACACTCAATTTCATCTCTGTCCTGAAGATACGTGAGATAACTCTTCGTAGCAGAAGATAGAAGTGCGTGATTTGCAACACCTTCCCGCAGGCCCATAGCCTGATACATATTCTTTATCACCATGTCAAAAGACGCATACTCCTCACATATCCCCTTTACGACCGATATTATATGCTTTACATTAGCTATGTTCAGATCCGCGATCTCAGTTATATCCTCTTCTGCAGTTCCGTGCGCCGGGATAAAAAGCCTGCCGTCGAGAGTCTTGATATACTCGAGATTGTCCAGATATTCAGCAACGTCATAGAGATACCCGAAGCTGTGCTTCTCAAGGTACTTCCTGCTTAGATATGAATCCGCCAGGAACCAGATGTCATCGTCTGTCTTTATGCCCGCCATGCCGAACGTATGACCCGGCAGGTATATCCAGCTTATGCCGTCCAGAGCGCTGTGCTCCAGCGACGCGAACCCGATCATGCCCGGATGTGAAAATATCTCTCTGAGCTTTCTGCACGGATACCCTCCGTTCATATATGCAGCCTCGAGATCCGAATAATGCGCAAACGCCATATCCAGATCCGTACAGTAGGCCGGTATGTGATACTTTTTCATCAGATATCCATTGCCTCCGACGTGATCTATATGAGTATGTGTATTGATTATATAGTCTATCGACCAGCCCTGCTCCTGCAGTGCCTTTTCGATTTTTTCGCCGTCGCCCTTCGAGCCTGTATCGATCAGGCATACGCTGTTTTCGCCTGTCTTGTAAACTCCTATATTAGTATTGCTTTTGATGTAATAAGTTTTTTCTCCTACCTGTGTAAGATGCATTAGTCGTCTTTTCTCCTTGGTCTAACAGATTCTCGGGAGGCCTTCGCCGTACAGCACGTCAAATCTTCTTGTCGCGCCGAGCCTCGTCCTTATATAGGCTCCGCTGCCTTCCTTTACGACGCCTATGATCTGCGCATCCTTCCCATGTACGGTGTTTCTCATTGCTTTGAGCGCGCGCTCCGCTTCATCTCCCGAAACGACAGCGATCATCTTGCCTTCGTTTCCCATGTACAGCGGATCGAGTCCCAGGATCTCAGTGAAACCTCTGACCTCGTCGAGGACAGGTATGCTCTCTTCATCGAGCTCTATCATGCATCCCGAGCTGTCAGCGATCTCATTAAGCACGGTTCCCAGTCCTCCGCGCGTGACGTCTCTCATAGTTTTCACATCTATACCGCTGTCGAACAGACTTGCCGTTATATCATTCAGCGCTGCACAGTCGCTCTTTATATCGTTTTCAATCTCCATCCTGTGGCTGAGTATGCACGCATGATGGTCTCCGAGATTGCCCGAAACGATCACCACGTCTCCCGGTCTGCAGTTGCGGCTGCTCACATCTCTGCCGGCAGGTATCTCTCCGATGCCTGTAGTGTTTATGTAAAGCCCGCCGTTCCCTTCGATGACCTTGGTATCTCCTGCCACCACAATCACGCCTGCCTCTTCTGCCTGCTTCGCCATCGAGGCAACGATCTTTTTAAGCAGCTCAGTATCGAGTCCTTCTTCGAGTATGAATCCACATGTTATATACTTCGGTACCGCCCCCATCATCAGCAGGTCATTTACCGTACCGCATACGCAGAGCTTGCCTATATCTCCGCCTTTGAATATCAGTGGAGTCACCACAAACGAATCCGTGCTGCACGCGATTTTTCCGCTGACTTCAAGCACTGCGGCATCCTCCATCTTATCGAGGATCTGATTTTTAAAATATTTTCCGAATATGTCACTCATCAGCTGTGCAGAGGATTTTCCCCCGCTGCCGTGAGCCATAGTTATTTTCATAAATGGTTCTCCTTCTGTTTTGCCTGCCAGCTGTCATTCGCTTTGTACGGTGCTTTATCCGATCACGATCAGTGAACATTCCTGTACCATATACCGCACGAACCCTCTGACGAGACCATGCACGGCCCGAATGGATCCATCGGGCTGCATTTTCTTCCGAACATAGGGCACTGATCCGGATTGATCCTGCCTACTATAACATCGCCGCACCGGCACTCTGCAGGCAGCTCCATATCTTCGTACAATGCCCTGCTGCCGCCATCATATCCACTGAACTCGTCATTGAGATACAGCCCGGAGTTTTCTATCACACCGAGACCTCTCCACATCGCCGGACCTTCTTCGAACACAGCGTTCATCACGTCGACAGCCTTTGTGTTGCCGTCTTCTTTCACTGCGTTTTTGTAAAGGTTTTCTGCCGCGTTCGCCCCGCTTTCAAGCTGCTTCATTATCCTGTATATCGCCGCGAGTACATGCTCCGCTTCAAAGCCTGCAACTACGAAAGGCTTCTTGTATTTTTCTGCAAGAGGAACATATACGTTGCTGCCAGTTATCACGCTGACATGGCCCGGACAGATGAATCCGTCGACATCCTCCTGATTCTCGCAGATCCACTCAAGCGCAGGTATAGCTGTCTTGAGCGCAGTCACCAGCTTTATGTTGCGGATGCCTTTTTTCTTCGCCGCTTTCACCAGCATCGCATATGCAGGTGCCGTAGTTTCAAACCCGACTGCCGCTACAACATATGTGATATTCGGATTCTCTGCCGCTTTTTCCAGAGCTTCAAACGGTGAATACATTATATCGATATTTACGCTTCCGTTTCCCTTTTCTTCCGAGAGGCTGCCTTTGCTCCCCGGCACCTTCATCATATCTCCGAAAGTAAGCAGCACATAGTTTTCCTTTGACGCGTATTCTATACATTCATCTATATATGCTGTAGGTGTTACACATACCGGGCACCCCGGCCCTGAGATCAGCTTGATCTTGTCTGAAATAAGGCTTCTGATGCCATTCTTGAATATCGCTGCAGTATGCGTGCCGCAGACCTCCATCAGTTTTACGGGTCTGCCGTCATATGACTGCAGGTAATCTATTATCTGTTTTATATCCATGATCCTACTGCAGTTCCTCCAGTTCTGTGAACAGTTCGATCAGCTCCTGCGCCTTGTCATGTTCCATCACTTCTATCGCGCAGCCCGCGTGCACCAGCACATACTGACCCACCTCCGGCTCTATAAGTCCCGTATTCACGTCGACCAGATTCCCGTTAAAATCCACCTTTGCTCTATCTTCATTAAGTTCAACTACCCTGCCGGGTATCGCTATACACATATTGTCCTCCTAGGTTTGCTGTGAAACCGTTTTTTCAGATGATTCGTAAAACCTTAACTATTATACATTTTTTTAAGCGATTCGTAAATATGCAGCAGAAAAAACATGCCCGCTTCTGCGGCACCCGGTCGATAGTGACGAGGCACTGCAGAAAGCAGGCATATATTGGTCATTCAGTGATAATGTCACTGACTTTTATTTTCCTTTTCTACTGTGTTTGAATGCTATCGCACATGATACTCCAAAGCCTCCCCAGAGACCGACACAGCCTATTATCATCAGGATTATTGCACTTGTACTCATTTTGCGACCTCCTTCTGGGATATTTTATCCAGATCCGCATAGCCTTCTTTGCCGTTAAGAGTGGTAAAGAAATCTGCAAATATAACAACAAATAATATGCATCCCCATCCGAATATATTCACATCAGCTGATGCATAGTTTCCATATCCGTTGATTATGAAATCCTTCGTGTTGATGAACAGCATCACTCCCAGAACTATTGTCGTAACTATCCTGAGTGAATAGATCCACCATTTACCTATACTGAAATTGGAGAACTCATTCGCTTCCTTACGAAGTTTTTCAGGATTGAAGAATCTCGTTATGAGGATTACTTCAATAAGCCCGCCGGACGCAACACCGATATTATTGATAAATGCATCTATTATATCGAGGATATTCAGACCTGCACCTGTTATGAATAGTATGCTGATCAGAAATGTAGGCACCAGAACGATCGTAACAGCTCTTTTGTGTTCTATATCGAATTTATCGTGGAAGCCTGACACTACAGCCTGCAATATGGATACCATAGAGGTAACGCCCGCTGTAAGCAGCGCTCCGAAGAAGCATATACCAAACAGCGCATTCAATGCAGGAAGCTCACTTATAGCAGTTGGGAAAGTCATGAACGCAAGACCTATTCCGGAAGCTGCTATGTCCTCTACCGCAACCCCCTGTTGAGCTGCCATGAATCCCATGATACTGAATACGCCGATCCCTGCGAAAACTTCGTATCCGTGGTTTGCAGTCGCAGTAATGAACGCACTGTTTACAACGTCTGTCTGTTTCGGCAGATAGCTCGAATATGCCAGCATAATAGCAAATCCTATAGATAAACTGTAAAATATCTGCCCGTAAGCTGCTACCCATACGCTTGCATCAGCGAGCTTTGACCAGTCTGGCTTGAACATATACTCAAGACCGTTCACAGCTCCCGGAAGCGTGATACCTCTTATTACCAGAATGATCGTAAGCAGCATGAGTATCGGCAGGCATATCCTGCATATCATTTCGATACCTTTGCTTATACCCTTGTACATAACGAATGCAACTACAGCCCAAATCACACAGAATGGGAGTATCAGATTAGTCTTGATGCCTCCGAAATTCAGTGCGCTGTCAGTGAGACCGAGATATTCTATAAAGAATGATGAAGGATCCGCTCCCCATGCCTGTGTGAACGAAAATCCTATGTAGCTGAGTACCCATACTATTATAGCGAAATAATATGTTCCGATAACGAATGCTACCATTACCTGGAACCACCCCAGCCACTCGAATCTCTTGTTTATTCTCGCCCATGTAACAGGCGCTCCGCCTCTGTAAGTCTTACCCATGGTATACTCAAGAATAAGGATAGGTATGCCTGCTGTAATGATTGCGAAAAAGTACGGTACTAAGAAAGCGCCGCCGCCATTAGTAGCCGCAACATACGGAAATCGCCAAAGATTTCCAAGCCCTACCGCTGAGCCTATCGCTGCAAGCAGAAAGCCCAGCTTGTTGTTCCATTGATCTCTCAAATAAATTCACTCTCCTCAAAAAATAACTGATGATGATCATGTCCCATCATACATAATCACCATCCCATAACAATACACTTTAGTATATCGTGTAAAAACAATAGAGTCAAGCGATTTGACTCTTGTATATAAAATACATAAAAAAGCATCATTTTTTGTTTTATTGCACCAAAACTTTTCTGTAAATCAGTTTTATTTTTTGTTTGTTTCCAAAAAGCGCATAACGTTCGATCATTGATCTAAACGTCAAACATGCATTCCAGTATCTGTTCATACGTGATACTGCCGAAATAATCCGCTATTTCCATCTCAAAAAGTACATTCTTAACCGCTTCATATTCATACAG
>CAVEWO010000028.1:0-10128 GCA_963619345.1 Bacteroidaceae bacterium | reverse complement strand
GTAAGCTGATCCGCAAGGCGGCAGTGATCATGGCGTAGTTTAGAAGTAAGTCCTCTGAGAAACTCAGGTAAAGGCAGGTGTGGGGGCAAAGACCAGGTCAGCTGAGCCATCTATGTGCACTGTTTTTTGTATGTCTTTATATGTCTATGGGAATGTGATGAAATTCAGATTTTTCTGTGAATGATGCAAAAAAACTGTTCCACTCCGCAGCATATGTGCTATAATCAAGAAAAGCATCGAAGTGACAGCTGAAAAAGGAGGTTGCTATTATGAAGACAGTTATAAATGGTAAAAATTACACACCAAGTGAAAAACTCAAGGAAACTATAGAGAAGAAGTTTGAAAAACTCAATAAATATTTTTCAAATGAAATCACCGGCAATATAATGGTCATAAAAGAAAAGGGCAATTACAAAGTCGAGGCTACCATAAATGCAAAGGGAACTATTTTCAGAGCTGAAGTAAAGGCTAACGACCCTTATGATGCTGTGGACCGCGTGATCGACAAGCTTTCAAGCCAGATGTCGAGATTCAAGGGCAAACTGCAGAAGAAGTACAAGGGTCATAAGGAACTTACTTTTGCAGAGCTTCCGGATATCGAAGAGCCTGAAGAATTCCATGTTGTGAAGAAAAAGAAGTTTGAGCTGGCTCCGATGACGGTCGATGAGGCTGTTGTGCGAATGGAGCTGCTGGCTCACAATTTCTTCGTATTCGTAAACATCGAAACTGATACGGTGAATGTCGTATATAGGAGAGATGACAATGATTACGGAGTTCTGGAGACCATATACTGATCATAAACGGGCAGACGATCACTGTCTTTGATATATGAAGTCGCAGGAGCTGCCGCCCCGCTTGTGTATGCTGTGTTAAAGGCTGCACAGAGCAGGGCGGCAGCTCCGTTTTTTGTGCAAAATGCAGAGCACGGAATGTATGTGAGATATATGTGAAGTCTTAGTGTTTTATAGGCATTTCTATTGAAAAGTGCTACTATATTTTGTAAAATAGAGGTGGTTATCGAGACGGGAAAAGGAAGCAGGATAATGCAGAAATTTTTTGAAAATGTTTTTTACGGGGTCGGAATAAACGATGTCATAGATATCCTTATAGTGGCCTTCGTTATATATAAATTACTGGGTCTGATAAAGCGGACCAGAGCAGAGCAGCTCATGAAAGGTGTGGTAGTGCTTGTTGTGGCGACATTCCTTTCGGGACTGCTGAATTTATATACGATAAACTGGCTTCTCAAGGGTACTGTGGCACTGGGTGCAGTTGCGATACTGGTAGTATTTCAGCCAGAGCTCAGACGTGCGCTGGAGTACATGGGCAGGAGCAAAATAGTTAAAGCACCTCTTCGTGAAATGGATAAGGAACGGGGCAAGCAGATAACTTCACATATCGTGAAGGCTGTCGAAACTTTTTCCAGAGACAGAGTAGGTGCACTTATTGTCTTTGAAAAAGAAACATCTCTTTCGGATATAATAGAGAGCGGAACTATAGTTGATGCGGAGGTTTCCGAGCAGCTTCTCGGAAATATATTTTACGAAGGAGCGCCTATGCATGATGGAGCAGTGATAATCCGCGACGGTCGTGTGTATGCGGCTGGATGCGTGCTGCCTCTGACCAGAACCAATACGATAAGCAAGGAACTGGGGACGAGACACCGTGCAGGTATCGGTATCACAGAGAATTCTGATGCGCTGACGATCATAGTGTCTGAGGAAACCGGGATAATTTCAATGGCAAGTGAAGGGCAGCTTTCGAGATTTCTCGATATCAAGACTGTCGAAAAAACACTGCTCAACATGTATCTCAATACTGGCGAGATAACAGGCACGATGGCTGTGATACCTAAGTTTTTAAATAAGATCAGGGGGAAGAACAATGCTAAATAACAAAACCTTTCTGAGAATATTCTCCCTTGTGGTCGCAGTTCTGCTGTGGATGTATGTGATTGGGGAAGTTGATCCGACCAAAACATCTGTTGTAGACGACATCGCTGTCAGCTTTACGAATTCCGACGCACTGGCAAAGGAGGGACTCGCTCCGATCGAAAATGAAAATATGCAGATATCTGCTAAGATAAAAGGTAAACGCTCACTTGTAAACGATGTTAAAAGAAGCGGGATATCGGCATATGTGGATGTATCGTCATGCAAGGAAGGCAAGAATATTGTGGAAGTGAATATAAATACTCCGGACGGTATAAGTGTAGAAAGCATGTCAGACGAATATCTGACGTTTGAGGTAGAGGCGATAGAAGAGGCGAAGAAGCCTGTTTCCATAAGCTTTGAAGACAAGAACGGCAGCAAGTCGAAAGTGCCGTGGGTGATTTCCTTCATGCCGGAAACAGTTACTGTATCAGGTGCATCAAGCCTTGTAGACAAGGTCTCGGAAGTCAGGGGAACTGTTTCTGTGGCAGATATGTCGGAAGAACACAGCAGCTGGGAATATGCGACGCTCACAGCTGTAGATGAAAACGGCGATGCGGTTGCAGGCGTAACGGTTCAGGATAACAGCGTGACAGCTGAAGTAAGGATCCTTACCGTCAAGACAGTAACACTCGATGTTTCTGCGGAAAATCTGGAAGATGGATATGAGACAGACAACATCAGTGCTGACAGCCAGATAAAGATAGCCGCACCTGCAGAAGTGCTGGATCATGTAGACAGCATAAAAGGCATAGCTGACATGACAGAAATAAGCGATACTGAAACTCATAAGATCAAGTTGAATTTTAACTTGCCGGAAGGCGTATATTTATATAACAGTAAGGAACCTGTGACAGCGAAGATCAAGCTTAAAACGAGCTCAGACTGAACAGGTAAACTGAAGTGAAATGAGGAGAAGAACATGGGGAGATTGTTTGGAACGGATGGAGTCAGAGGAGTTGCCAACTCAGAGCTTACTCCGGAACTGGCATTTAAGCTCGGTAAGGCAGGAGCACATGTGCTCAGCAGGGATAAGGAGCGGCCGGTAGTTATAATAGGAAAAGATACGAGGCTTTCAGGCGATATGCTGGAGGATGCGCTTAGTGCGGGTATACTGGCAGTCGGCGGCAATGTGATAAAAGTCGGAGTGCTTCCGACGCCGGCGATCGCATACCTGGTAAAAGTCTATCAGGCTGACGCGGGAGTCGTGATCTCGGCTTCGCACAATCCTTTTGAATACAACGGGATCAAATTTTTCAACGGAGAAGGATTCAAGCTTGATGACAGCATAGAAAACGAGATCGAGGATATCATCCTGCGCGATATCGACGTGAACAGCCATGTCACAGGAGATATGCTCGGAAGATGTCTCGATGCTGATGATGATGCTGAAGAAAAATATGCGGAATTCCTCAAATCGACGATAGATGTAGACATAAAGGGTATGAAGCTCGTGCTGGACTGTGCAAACGGCGCAGCATACAGCGTAGCGGAAAAGGTGTATTCAGAACTCGGTGCTGATATAACGGTGATAGGAAATGATCCGAACGGTCTCAACATCAATGACGGTTACGGATCGACACATCCTGAGAAACTTCAGGAGGAAGTGGTAAAGCAGGGGGCATTTTTAGGGCTTGCATATGACGGAGATGCAGACAGACTGATTGCTGTCGATGAAAAGGGACGCATCATAGATGGCGATAAGCTCATATGCATCTGCGCAAAGATGATGAAGGACAGAAAACAGCTGGCGGGCGATATCGTGACGGCAACTGTTATGAGCAATATAGGATTCCATAAATACATAAACGGCATAGGATGCAGTGTCGAAGTCACTGGAGTAGGTGATCGCTACGTACTGGAGAGCATGCTGAAGACAGGCAGCAGGATCGGTGGAGAACAGTCGGGACATATAATTTTCCTAAACCATACGACGACGGGAGACGGCATACTTTCATCACTGCAGCTGCTGCAGGCTGTACTGCTGTCGGGGAAAAAGGCTTCTGAGCTTTCAGATGAGATAGAGATATTCCCTCAGGTCCTCAGGAATGCCAGAGTTAAAAACGAAAACAAATCGATATTCATGGATGACAGCGAAATAAGAGAAGCTGTAGCAAAAGTCGAAAAAGAAATAGAAGGGTCAGGGAGACTGCTGATCAGGCCTTCCGGAACAGAGCCGCTTGTGAGAGTCATGCTTGAAGGTCAGGATGTGGCATATATCACGCAGCTGGCTGAAGGTCTGGCGGATATACTTACGAAGAGGTTTGGATAGGAGGAGAAGGAATAAATGTGCGGAATAGTTGGATACGTGGGAACGGACCACGCTAAAGAAAAGATAATAGACGGCCTTAAAAGGCTTGAATACAGAGGATATGATTCAGCAGGCATAGCGCTGCCGATAAATGGGAAGATAGAGATAAGAAAGCATGTGGGCGAGATAAAGAACCTCGAGAAAATAATAGGCGAGCCTGAGTTTAACAGCTCAATGGGCATAGGGCATACCAGATGGGCAACACACGGAGTACCATCTGATCTCAATGCGCATCCTCACGGCAATGAAGATAACAGCATCGCGATAGTACACAACGGTATAATCGAGAATTATCAGGAACTCAAGGAATGGCTCGCGAACGAAAAAGGAGTCCAATTCAAATCAGAGACCGATTCGGAAGTGATTGCACACCTGATAGGCGTGTTCTATGACGGTGATCTGCATGAAGCTGTGAACAAGGCTGTTGCAGAGATGAGAGGCGCATATGCGATCTGCGCGATCGCTGCAGCAGAGCCTGATAAGATAGTTGCAGTAAGGAAAGACGCACCGCTCGTAGCGGGAATAGGCAAAGGATTCAACTTTATAGCATCAGATATCCCTGCGCTCCTGAAGTACGTAAGAGAAGTATATCTGATCGAGAATAACGAGACTGTAGTCCTGACGAAGGATGACATCACTATCTACAATGAAAAGGGACAGAAGGTAAAGAGAGATGTTTTCCATGTCACATGGGATGCAGATGCAGCAGAGAAGGAAGGATACGAACACTTCATGCTCAAAGAGATCCACGAGCAGCCTAAGGGGATTTTCGAAACTCTCAACAGAAGACTGAACGATGACGGCAGCATCAATCTCGACGGAATCTCGATGACGAAAGAGGATATAGAGAATTTCAACAAGGTATATATCGTGGCATGCGGTACAGCATATCATGCAGGACTTGTCGGAAAGATGGTGATAGAGAAGATGGCAAGAGTGCCTGTTGAAGTCGATGTGGCATCCGAGTTCAGATACAGAGATCCGTTCGTTGACGAAAACACATTGTTCATCGCTATAAGTCAGTCAGGTGAGACGCTCGATACGCTCGCAGCACTCAGAGAAGCCAAGAGAAAAGGAGCAAGAGTGCTCTCAGTAGTAAATGTAGTTGGAAGTTCGGTCGCGAGAGAATCCGACGATGTGTTCTACACATGGGCAGGTCCGGAGATCGCGGTGGCTTCTACGAAGGCATATACGACACAGCTCATATGCATGTACCTGATAGGACTTTACATGGGAAGCACGAAGGGTACTATCGAAAAGGACTACTACGACAAGGTCCTCGGAGAACTTAAACTGCTGCCTGACAAGGTAGAAGCTCTGCTCGGACAGGAAGATGCGATAGCGGCACTGGCAAAGAAATATTACAGCAGGGAACAGGTCTTTTTCATCGGAAGAGGTCTTGATTCGGGCGTATCGTATGAAGGATCGCTCAAGCTCAAGGAGATATCATACATAAATTCGTTCGCGATAGCAGCCGGAGAACTCAAGCACGGAACGATTGCGCTGATGGAGGCTGACACGCTGGTATTCGCGCTTGCGACCCAGGATTTCCTGTATGAAAAGATGGTATCGAATGTAGAGGAGATCAAGGCCAGAGGTGCAAGAGTCATTGGAATTGCAAAGGAAGGCAGAAATGAGATAGAATCAGTTGCTGATGAAGTCATATATGTGCCGTACTGCATAGATGAGGTCTCACCGGTGCTGGCAGTCATACCGCTTCAGATATTTGCTTACTATGTTGCAAAGGAAAGAGAATGCAATATTGACAAGCCGAAGAATCTGGCAAAGTCCGTAACGGTCGAGTAAACGTCGAACAATAAGAGGAACAATAAATAACAGATCATACGCGCAGGCGGCGTTTCAGCGCCGCCTGCGCTCATAAAATAAAAAGGAATAAATTTTTTTCGAGAGGAGTTAGTAATGAATAACTATGATGTAAGGGATATTTCCCTGGCACCGTCAGGACACAGAAAGATAGAATGGGTAAAGAACAACATGCCGCTGCTTTCTGCGCTGGAAGAGGATTTTAAGAGAGACAGACCGTTCGAGGGCCTGAAGATAAGCCTTTCAGTGCATCTGGAAGCGAAGACTGCATATCTCTGCCTGGTACTTGCCGCGGGAGGCGCGCAGATGTCTGTGACAGGAAGCAACAGCCTGTCGACTCAGGATGACGTTGCTGCGGCGCTTGCAGACAGGGGACTGCAGGTCTTTGCATATCACGGTGCGACAGATGAAGAATACATGAAGCACATAGAGATGTGCCTGGAGCACAAGCCTAATATCATAATAGATGACGGCGGCGATCTGGTGGAGATGCTCCACAACAAGAGACCGGATCTGATGGAAGAGGTATATGGCGGTTGTGAAGAAACGACGACAGGCGTTATCAGACTCAAGGCTATGGAAAGGGAAGGCGTTCTCAAGTTCCCTATGGTAGCGGTGAACGATGCAAAATGCAAGCATCTGTTCGATAACAGATACGGTACAGGGCAGTCCGTATGGGACAGCATCATGAGAAACACGAACCTGATCGTAGCGTCAAAGACAGTTGTCGTAGTAGGCTACGGATGGTGCAGCAGAGGTATAGCGATGAGAGCTGCGGCGCTCGGGGCAAAGGTCATCGTTACGGAGATCAATCCGGTAAAGGCTATGGAGGCAAAGATGGATGGCTATGATGTGATGACAATGGACAAGGCTGCGCCGCTGGGAGACATATTCGTGACGGCAACAGGCTGCAAGCACACGATCACGGTGCCGCATATGATGAAGATGAAAGACAGAGCTATCCTGACGAACGCAGGTCATTTCAATGTCGAGATCGACATGGCAGGCCTTGAGGCAGCAGCTGTGAAGTCAGAGGAGATGAGAAACAACATCACCGGATATACTCTCGAAAACGGAAAGATCATCAATGTCATCGGCGAAGGAAAGCTCGTGAATATCGCGGCGGCAGACGGACATCCTGCAGAGATCATGGACCTGAGCTTTGCAGTACAGGCGATGTCAGCGATGTACATAAAGGACAACTACAAAGAGCTCGGAAACAAAGTCATCGACGTATCGGACGAGATCGACGATGTGATCGCCAGAAAGCGTCTTGAAGCGTGGGGCATAGAGATCGACAGCCTCACAGACGAGCAGAAGGAATATCTCGACAGCTGGCAGCTGTAGGCGTCAGGGGTGATCGTATCAGAACTTCACTGTTAAATCGTAAAAAACGGTTTTCAGTGAAGTTTTTTGTTAAGAAAATATAAAAATACTGTGCAGCGACAGAATATATGTTATAATTATCGAAAAATTCAGTAATACATACCAAAATGCTTAAATGCTAAAGTGGAGAAAGGACTAGTCTATGGCGCTGTTCAAACGAAAACCCAAAATAAAAACGTATAATTATATCGATACTAAAGAGTATTTCGAAAAAACGAAGAGCCTGGATCCGAACAATTTTTTAAAGTGTCCGGACTGGGCTCTGCCGGAATTCGATGAATACGGGAATTATACAGAAGAACCTAGCGAATTTCTTCCTCTGTTTGACATAGAGCTTCAGAAACGTTTTTATACTGAGGGCCGGATAGCGATAGGTGCGATAGTGCAGGCTAATACACTGCTGTTTCAGCGCGGGAAGATCGACTCACCGGCGAATTTCATATATACGATGGATCCGTTTTTTATAAAAAATCCACAGGAGCTCATCTCGCTTGCAGGTCAGCTGTTTTCGATAAAAGGGAGAGATGGATTGATACCGAGTATACAGAAGCTTGCGGAACTTCTCGCTGATGAATATTCGATAATTTATTCGTACAGGCTGCCGAGAAATGTGATGGATAACAGGGAGATATTTTTTACGAGTGTGGTAGTGAACAGAGATCATTTGCCGCATGGAATCCTGACGCCGCAGGTGACATATCCGATGATCGTTTTGCCGGACAATAAGCCGGATGCGATGATACTGCCGCACTGGTTCTGGAAATAGCGCGCCCTTCAGGGCAGAAAGTCTGACGCAAAAGAAAATCGTGAGAAAAGATCGTGAGAGGAAACCTAACGAATGGAACAGCAAATGCGATAGGAAACATAGAATACAAGCTGGAATGGATGGATCATCTCTTTGAAATATACCGTTCCTTCAAAAGGCGCAATGATCCGGAGGAATGGATCTATTTCCTGAGACGGCCGGAAATGGGAGACAAGGCTCTGTTTGATGAGATAAGGAGTGAGGTGCTCAGCTATATGCTGAAATACGGTCATATCTCGCAGAAAATAGTAAAGATGCTGGAAGATACCTTTCATTTTACCGAGTCGGAAGATATGATCGTGGAAAGGTTCGGATTATGGGCGTTTGACTATTACAGGAAAGGCATGCTGGGCAGGGAAGAGCTTCCGCCTTACAGGCTGTTTGGCGAACTGAGAGACGATATGGATTACGATGCCTTTTTGAATGAATTCGAGGACTTCTTTGCGATCGATTCCGAAGATCCGAATGAGTATAAAGTGAAGCTGGATGCTTTGAAATCCTTTGGTCTGGAGCATCAGTACATCGCTATTGCGGAAAGCACGTATTATCAGGTGTGCAGAGAATACGGCAATGCGCTGGCTGTGCTGATGGAGGTTGAAGAATGCACGTCGCGCTTTTCACTGGCGGGATATATCATGATGGATCTCGGGTATTATGAAGATGCGGAACTGCAGTTCAAAGCTGCTGCAGAGCGTGACGGACCATACCGCGACAGGGATCTGATAGTCGCCATTTATCTCGCAAAGTATCGTGCCGGAAAGATACAGGAAGCGTTGGATTTCCTGGAGACAGTCAAAAGGCAGGGATATGGATATATGGTGCTGAATCTGGAAAAGAAACTGCTTGAGGAAATATGTACCAACCTGACGGCAAATACTCCTCTGCAGGATCTTTCCGAAGAAAACTGCAGGCTGCTGTGCAGATACCTGATGGTGGCAGAAGACTATGGAAATGCTGCAGCTTTATGCATAGAATGCAGAAAACGCGGTTTTGACAGTGCTTTCTGGTGGATAAATGAAGCAGAGTCTTATATCAGGACCGGGAATTTTTCAAGTGCTGAGCGAATCATCGATGACTGCTACTCAGGGAAGATAAAGATGAGCAGCGGAGATTTTGACAGGATCAGGCGATTAAAGGCCGAGCTGCTGTTCAGTCAGAGAAAGACAAAGGAAGCATATGAAATCATGGAAAATCTCTGTGCTAAAACGGATAACGACACAGATAATGTGATCAGATATGCTGAAATGTGTGCGGTCACGGGGCGTATGGATCAGGCGGTAAAGATATACCATTCATTGAGGTTCACCTTCCCGGAAAACCCTGCATTTGCATTTGAACTGGGAAAGTGCATGCTCAGGAGTGAAAAGCCGCAGATCGCACATATGATGTTCGAAAGCGCATTCAAAAATGGAGATGCTTTTTATCAGGCTTTATACTATATGGCTCAGGCGTCGGTAGACAGCGGGGAGATAGATGATCTGAAAAATGAAATAGAATTGCTGGAAAGCTCGGTAGATGAGAAGTATGTGAGGTTTCTCAAAGGGCAGGCTGCTGAGATGCAAGGTAATTTCAAGACGGCGAAGGATATCTACTATTCGATAATCGACGCGGAAAAGAGCGGGAAACAGGACAGGAAGTTCCTGGGGCAGGTATGTGAAAGATATCTGATAATGAAGGAGGAACTGAACGCAACGGTCATAGGGATGATCGGAGAGATCAGAAAATGTCTTGAATATGTACCTGAATATGCAGATCTCTGGATCATGCTCGGATTCCTTCATGAAAATTCGGATTTTCAGCCTGAGAAAGCGAAAGGCTGTTTTGAAAAGGCTCATGACTGCGATCCGTATAATGAAAGAGCACTCATCAAG
>CAVEWO010000027.1:0-10133 GCA_963619345.1 Bacteroidaceae bacterium | reverse complement strand
TCTTTACGGGTTTTTTGACGCCCTTCTTACTCATCGCTCACCTCATTATATTTACATTAAAATTTTTTCCTTTTTTAATTTTATTACCTGACCACTCACCAAGCAATACATTGCTGTCATTTGTCCATCATTTAATGTTGACAAAAAAATGACACCATTTTATACTCTTTACATGCTATAAAAATAAAAAGATATAATCAGCCATATCACCCGAGGAGGAGCCGTCATGAAAGAAAATACATACACACAGCTTTCCCTAATACTCGATCATCTGTTCATAAAGTCTAAAGATCTTGCTTCTGCTATACACGTCGATGCTTCCATGATCAGTCGCTGGCGCGCGGACAAAAGACGACTCAATAACAGATCAGAGCACTATGCGAATATCATAAACTTCATACTGGAATGGGATGAGCGCATGAACTATCAGAATATAGTTGCCTTCCTGATCGACTACTATCCTGATCATCCATATGATACGCGTGACAATATATACAGAGCAGTTGACATGTGGCTTTCAGACAAAAATATGGCTCAGGCAGTTCAGTCCAACCATTCCCTCATTCCTTCTCCCGTTTCAGCACTGCAGCTTAACGTCCTCAATACGACAACTCAGAAGAAAAAGGCCATGCTCTACCTGCTCGATGTAGCGACCTCGCTTTCAGACAACAGGAATCTCTACATACTACTTGACACGTTTGCCGACAGGCTTCTAAACGAAGAAGGCTTTTACAACAAATGGATCGAGCGATTGAAAACGGCCACATCCAAGGGTGTCAGCGTGCACTTCATATACAGCAGCTATTTCCTCAGTTCCTCTATCATAAACATGGAGAATTTTTTTAAGCTCTGTTTTTCTCAGAACTATCATGCCTACTACATGACAAGATCGAGTGGATATCCGTTCATGCTGTGCGTACTCGAGGATAGCTTTGCCATCACGAATTTCGTCCATATACCAAACGAACGGACGTCTAGCTTCTTCACGTTTTCCGACAGAAATCTCCTGTTCAGATTCCAGCATTACTATTTAGAACAACTGAAGAACTGTCAGTCCTTCTTAAACTTTTACAACTATCCGACCAGTTTTTTCGACCGCATGAATTTCGTCTCTGATCCTGAGAGGAAGATATGCTGCTATGATCCTTCGCTGTTCCTCTTTCCCGTACCGCCTGAGCTGTTCAGCGAAATACTCGACTGCAACGGATTCGATGATGAAACCAAGACCACCATCATGAAGCGCTACAAATCGATAATATACGATTCCTTCATGAACGCCGACAATGTCTTCACTCATAATCTCATACTCGATATAAGTGAGATGGAATGCACCCTGCCTGACGCAGATCACGTCACCATGTGCACGATACTGACCGATAAGGAGATTATTGTGCCGCGCAGGTTCTTCGCCAGATATATACAATATATCTACGACTTTATCAAGATCCATATGGCCAGCGACACCAGACCGCCTTTTGACATCTTCCTGATAACTAGCCGCACCTCTGCGCTTCCGCGCGACTGTTCTGTGTTTACCGTCGATAGCCTCTTTGCCTATATCCACTCATATTCCATGAACAGATATCTCATGATAACAAACCCGTCCATCGCATCCGACATGTACAGGTATATAAAAAAGATATGGGATGAGTTGCCGGAGGAAAACCATTATACAAAAAGCAGCCTTCTCCTGTTGAAAAGGCTGCTGGATACATTGGAATAAAAAAACAATGGCATCGAAAAAATGATCCCCGCATCTAATGCGGGGTTTTCTTATGCAAAAATGCATCCTAACATATCCGCCGGATGTATCCTCTATGCATTCAAAACTGTGCGCCAGTGCGCAGCTCTGTTATCTGTACTCGTCCTTTACGCTTACCTGCCTCTGCCGCAACTCTTTCCATCGCCTTTCAGCTCTGTGGCACGAGCTTATCAGATGCTTTCTCACCGCTTCCTCAGCCTTTTCCACATCGCGACCACTGACCGCCTCATATATCTCAGCGTGCTCCGCAAATATGCCCGGCAGATCCTCCTGTTTTTTGAGTGTATTCTTTCGTGCTATATGGACGTAATCCTGATACATCTTAAGTATCCTCACTATAAACCTGCTGCCAGTCATCACATATATCATGTTATGGAATTCTTCATTCGCTTTCAGCAGCTTTTCATATATATTGTTCTCCGTATAGAAACGCATCAGTTCCAGATGCTCTCCCAACTCTGTTATCTCCCTGTCGCCTGCATTTTCTATAGCTCTCTTTATCGCCAGCTGTTCAACGGAGGCTCTCACAGCATACACGTCCGCCATATCCTTCATCGTAAATCCCATGGCGAAAAAGCCCTTATTAGGTATATATTCCACCAGTTCTTCTTTCAGAAGCTCTCCAAAAGCGTCCCTGACCGGAGTCCTGCTGACCTTGAGCTCGTTTGCCACCTTGCTCTCCGTGAGCTTTTCACCGATGGCATATTCACCGTTGATTATGCGTGTCCTTAGCACTTCCGCGACTTCCTCCGCAAGAGATGCCTCTCCCGCCATCTTCTTATACTCCACGATACCGTTCTCCTTTACTGCGTGGCTCTCTTCAATTCCAGAGTTCTTCATCTGAAGGAACATGATTATCTGTCATATACCGAGCTATCCTCGATACGTTCATGAGATGCGCATACGTCATATTCTCCGAAATGCTGTGGTTCTTACCATCCTTCTCCTGAATTTTCCTTGCGATATTCACATCTTCTTCAAGCGTAAAATACTTGTATGCCGCCAGCACTGGAGCCTTCTTCTCTCCTCCCAGCATATCCTTCAGTCTCGTTCCTTCAGCTTCCACAACCATTATCTTCGTGTCCTTGGGTATATCTATACCAGCCAGCTGAGCCACCTTTTCACATGGCTGTCCTACGGAGTGTATGTTCGATTTACCTTTCTGGGAAAGCACTCTCATGGCTTCCAGCTACTGCCTGTTGCTGATGATGTATGCGCCGTTGACTCTGAGCTCTGCTATAATGTTATCGTAATCATTCTCATGGAATATGATCGACTGCTCGCAGACATACTATCCCCGTTTGTACACAAAATTATCACAGTCCTGCATCGCTGTCAATATCTGCGACCAAGCTGTCAATATCTGATAAATGCGCACCCTGTTGACATGAAAAGGCTGTGATGCGCTGTTTCAAAGCATCTGGCGTATTTTATATGCTGTCATTTTTTTGTCATAAAACGTTCTTTTGTCAAACGATATCCACCTGCGCATCCATGCCGGCCGAGGCTCTCCACTTTCTCTTGTTTTTATTATTTTTGCATCTGCTCCAGATGGTTTCTCCATACCACGCCATGAGACGGAGCAATGATATCAATCCGGCAGATTCAGCTTTGTGATTTCCTCAAGCTTGCGAGTGACAAAAGGTGCAAACGGATTCAGAATATTGGCGAAATATTTCATTGCCTCTTTTTCCATACTGCCCCTCAAGGCTTTGCATAGCTGCAGCAGTACAATAGATTGGTGTATCGGGGATTTCCTTCAGGAGTGCAGAAAGAGAACCTGAATGATCCTGCTCGCCATGATTTACAATGATACAGTCGATTTTGCCAAGATTACCACCAAGCTCTTTGCGCAGATTTTCAATAAATTCATCCCTATGCGGCGACCATACAGTATCTACCAGAACGATTTTTTCTTCTTCGATCAGGTACGCATTCTGACTGGAGCCATTCTTGATGGAATACTCATCTCCATGAAATGTTTTCAGCTCCCAGTCCATGTAACCGACCCAGCTTACATTGTTTTTTACTTATTTTCTCATCGTATCACACTCTCCTTATGCTTCCTCTATAACTCCTACAGGACAAGCGTCCTTAGCCTCTGCTGCGGCTGCTGCGTGCTCAGCCGGTACTTCTGTCTCAATAGCCTTTGCTGCGCCTTCATCCGTCATGGAAAATACTTCAGGGCAGGTTCCCTCGCAAATTCCGCATCCGATACATCCATCGTTTACCACATACTTCATAATCGTTACCTCTCTTTCCTTTATTCCAATGTAAGAAGAAGTGCCATCTTGAACTTCTTATCTGCTTTTACAGAATGAAGACCGGCTTTTGCAAAATGAAAGTTCTCGCCTGTTTTAATAGGATGCTCTTTTCCTTCATATCCGATTACGCCCTCACCATCCAACGCAAATATGATCGCCTCTCCGGGAGCTGCATGCTCCGAAAGCCCTGTCCCTTCATCAAATGCCATGACAACAAACTTCATTTTGTCATTATGCACCACATCCATATTTACAATTTTACCTTCCGCATATGGTACAAGCTCTGCCAGCTTAAAAACTTCTCCCGCTTTAACTAATTCGTTCATAATATCGTCCTTTCCTACAGATACTTCTGTATATACTGTTCCTTCTGCTGTTCGCATACCTACAGGTGTGTCAGCTAATGTCACTATGCTGTCACCTGTTTCAAGTTTTTTAAGAAACCCGTTATTCCCATAAACCTCCATGCTGCCGTCTGCAACAATGAGCATTTTATAATAGGGATAAATCTCTGCACTGATATCAGTGTTCTTTGCCAGCGAAAAGTATGTAATATAATTCTCACCGCCATGAACCTCTTTTGAGATAGTGCATACGGGAACCGACGGATTATCTTTTGCTATGGAAAATACTTCTCCGACTTTCATATTCATAAAACCATCGCCTTACTTATGCGATTTCACAAGTTCTGAAATCTTACTAATGATAATATCGGGTTCCATACCTGACTTTCTGCTCATATCGGCTATAGTTGCTTTCCCAAGCATCACCTTTCCTACAGGTGTATTAAGCATCTTAAACTTGTCATTAACCCTTGCCATCTCATCTTTCAGCCACGGATATGTACTGATAAGATCCTTAAGCTTTGTATCTCTCGTGATTTCCATATCATTTCACCGCCTTACTGCACTTTTACATCCGGATTCTTCTCACCGAATTTTTCCTTCAAAGTTTCGCAAATCTTACTGCGTTCTTTTCCCTGCCTCTCCATATTTTTGATGGTCTTGTATGCTGCAAACAGAGTAGATGGACCAATCTCACTGCTGAAATATCCTATACCCTGATTCCATGCCAGAAGTTCAAACACATCATCCAATGCACCGCTGTCAAGCCCATGGATATACGCCTTGACCAGTTCTCGTGTTGCCTGGCGCATCCTGCCTGCGCCTACTGCGTTTGTGAGCGAAAGCAATAGCCGAATCTCATATGGAAGATGTCGTTTTTCATCGTTCCAGGTCAGATCCCAGAATTCCACAGCGACCTTGCCCAGACCCTCATCAATCAGCGGCATATTAGTAAGCGCTGCCGGCCTCATCGGAATATCCTTATCTTCCTCCTTTATCTCTGTTCTGTAAAAGTACACATGAAATTCTGCATCGCCTTTTTGCTCGGTGTAATGCTCAAATCCAAGTCCCTCCATAACTTCATATAACGGGATCGGATCAAAAGACTGCACAATCTCCAGTCCTTCACCAGCAACAAGAGATATAGCTTGTTTTTTGAGTCCCGGAAAAAAATTCCCCTGAACGCCACGGACATCAATTGTCTTAAATTTCTGCCGTTTATCTTTCCAATCTGCACAACTCATTATGAATACCTCCTTAAAATTTTGATAACTTCCTGTTACCGTCTATTTCGCCTTTCAGTCTTGTTTTCTAATCTTGCCTTTCTGAGGTAATTATATTAGAATGGGCATAGAGTGTATGTGGTTATAACCACATTATGAAGGGGGTGCTTTAATGAATATAGCATTTCTGAAGACTACAATGATATTCCGTGGAATGAACGAAAATGAGGTTGCGGATTCCCTGAAATTTCTCCAGGCGAATGAACGGAATTTCAAAAAAGGCGCTACCATCCTGCACGCCGGAGATGTTACAGATAAAATGGGGCTTGTTATGGAAGGCTGTGTCACAATAGAAAGTGATGATATGTGGGGCAACAAAACTATTTTGAGCAGCGTGGAGGCAGGGCAGTTTTTTGCAGAAACTTATTCGCTGCTTCCGGGCGAACTGATGCTTGTAAACGTAATGGCAAACGAGGACTGCCGCATCCTGTTTTTAATGATCGGCAGTCTGAAACGGCTTCAAAACAATATGGATCAATGGATGATAAAATTCGTCTCAAATCTGTTGATGATTTCCACACACAAGAACCTGATTCTTTCCGGCAGGAGTTTTCACACTGCTCCGAAAACCATCCGCGGGCGGGTTATGGCCTATCTAAACTCTATTTCCATACAAAAACATGCCAATGAATTCAATATCCCATTTGACCGGCAGCAGCTTGCGGATTATCTAAATCTTGAACGCACTGCCCTGTCCAAGGAACTTGGCAAGATGAAGCGTGACGGACTGATTGACTATTACAAGAATTCCTTTAAGATTATTGTGTAGATCACAATTTTGCTATGCCCGTATCTCCGTGACCAGCTTATTGTATGCCGATACGAATGCCGCCTTAGCGATTTGAGAACTTGTTTTCCCAAGCCTGTCCATGCTGTCGTAAATGATTTTCTCATCACCAGTAAGATCGCCACCGGATGTGATCACAGGCAAAGTCACTTTGATCATATTCTCGGAAAACTCGTAAACGGTAAACAGCCCGTGCCTAGGAAGGAGATGGCTTCCTGCTGTTGTACAAACACCTGGAAGCATGCTGTAAACATTGAAATTTCAATGAAAAGAAAACTAAATCCAGGTAATATCGACTTTTCAGACCCGAAAATCTGTTACTGCATCCCTGAGCGTCTCCCTAATATCACGGGGACTAAAACCCAGTTCCCGCTCTGCTTTAGCACTGCTGAATCTGCCTTCTGAAGAAATTGTATACAGCGAATACTTCGTGAAGAGAGGCGTCTGCCCGCGCAGCCTGTAATACAGCTCTACAGCGGGGACAAAAGGTCTTATCAACCATACAGGTACTTCAAGCCTTATTTTTCTGCGATGTTTTATCTCGCATATGATATCTGCCAGTTCCCGTATTGTGAAATACTCGCCGGAAACTATGTAGCATTCGCCGCGCCTTCCTCTGAAGCACGCGGCCACCGCACATTCCGCCACGTCCCTGACGTCCACGAAGCTGTACCCGCCCTTCGGCAGCAGCGGCAGCTTTCCACCAGCGACTTTCCTGACAAATTCGTTCAGGTATCCGCTGCCCGGATTGCCCGGACCTATTATACCCGCCGGATGGAGTATGCATGCGTCGAGGCCCTTGCTTCTGACCTTATCTATGATATAACCAGAAGCCTCCGCCTTGGATTTCGCATAAGCTCCGATCACATCATCAGGGTTGAAATCATAAATCTCGGAGACATCCCCTCCTTCTGGGTTTTCCTTTATCGCATGCACACTGCTGATATACACGAACCTCGCTCCGGCTCCCAAGGCCTTTTCTGCAACATTTGCCGTTCCCTCCACATTGACAGCCCGAACCGCCGGATCGTGTCTCGACTTTATGGTCACTAAACCAGCGCAGTGTATAACAAAAACATCGTTGCCCCTACAGACATCAAAAATATCTGTGAGGCTGTCTCCATCGGTAACATCCCCGCGATAAATCCTGCACCTGCAGTCTGCTATCGCTCTATCCGGCTCCCCCGGCAGCAACAGCGCACGTATTTCATTCTCGCTGTTCCCGGCCAGCAGCCTTACGATGCTGCTGCCCAGCAAACCTCCTGCTCCAGTAACTATGAATATCCTATTCATTTCACATCCCATACCTTCCGGCTAGCTGGAATAAATCCGCAATAACTATGTATGCTGTGCCATTTCTCATATCTCCGTTAATTCTTTATTATATTCTCCCGTAATACGATTACATATTCAACGGAAGGACATCTAGTCGTATGCTTCCACATCATAATACGTTATATTGTTCCAGTTTCGCCTGATTACGATTTCTGCAGTGATCTTTGAATTATTATAGGCAATAGACCACTGGGTATTGCTGGTGATACTTTCGGGATTAGGCTCCTGAGAGGCGGCTTTCAATGCCGCCCATACAGTGCCTTTAGTATAATTATCTTTATGCTGTTCAAAAACACTCAGTACAGCATCATAACGTTCTCTGCCGTGACCATAGATGCCATTTTTCTGATCAGGAAGTGCCTTATCTTTATAAATCCCGTAGAAATTAGTGATAGCATTGATAGGCGCAGCCACAAGCTCCCGTGATTCACTTTCGCAGTCATACTCTATCACTCTGCCGTCGCCCTTTGCATCTGTAATGTAAAAGTGGTAATCACGTCCGCTGGAGGCAAACATATCATAGTTGCGAAGGAGCTCTACCGCTTCCTCCGTGGTCGCAGCATAATCCAGCACAAAACGAATAGCAAGTGTAGGGGATATAACAGGTCTGCCTGTGTTCTGATGAACCGGTTCGCTATCCAGTGTCAATACAGCTATTGATACACCTTTTTCATTCATTCCGTCTAAACAGATAAACGGTGCAGTCAAACTTGCCAGCCTCGTTTTCACACTTTCGTCCGGCGTATTGGCCGAAAGATTGTCCAACGCTGCAGAACCTACGGATTTATAACCGTTTTTCGGCGTGCAGTATACGAGCATAGCCGAGGTATTATTGTTAAAATCATAGTTGCGCCCCATATACACATTACCTTCGTTGTCTGTCATGGTGAATGCCGTACATCCAAAATCCGGAGTTTGAATCTTCACAGGAAGAAGCGGAAGCGACTCTTTCAGAATGGCATCATTCATAGTCTGATTATCCTTGATTCCATAGTTTATCACATCATCAAGGCTGTAATCGTATTTGACTTCCATGCGGTAGATGTTGCAGCCGTCTTTATAGTCGGTCAGCTTTTCGATACTGCTCATTGTCTGGATACGGGTAAAATACAGACCGATAAATATAAGCACTGCGGCAAGCAACAAAGCCAGGATCAAGCCAAGAATAATCAGTGTAGCTTTGAGTGTTTTATTCATTTTACCACTCCTTTTCACAGCAAAGTATCTTCTGTTACGAATTACGGTCTATACGGCTAATGTCGCCTCATGTTAATTGCTGACAGGAGGGAAGGTATCATCAAATGTCTTTTCATCATGTCCAAGAGCTTTAATATCTCTTACCCTACCCTGCGACTTGAATATTCTGTAAACTATCATAGGTACAACTACGGCTGCTGTGGCTATACTGAATATCACCACTCCGCCGCCGGCATTGCCTTCCGGATCGAGTATATCGCCCAGTCCGAGCATTATCAGACAAGCAAGCTGTGCTATCATAGCAAACCATGGAATCCAGCCCATGTACCTGCTGACTTTAGCTTTCAGAACCTTTTCAGGATTATATCCGTTTCGTTTAAGTCTTGTTCGCATACGTTTCTGTGATGCTATGATTCCTACCCATGCGAGGGTTCCTGTGAATCCAGACATCGACAGCAGGCTTCCGTATAAATTGGATAACGCACCTGTAAGCTCTGATACAAGTCCTATAACAAGAACAGCCCACATGAACAGCAAGGTGAACAGTACAGCTCTCTGCGGTGCTGCATTTTTACTGAGTCTTGAAAGGAACTTTGGTGCAAGACCTTCAACAGAAAGTCCATACATGCATCTTACTGTTCCGTAGAACCCGGTGTTGCCGCAGCTGAATGCTGCAACCATAACGACTGCAAGAAATACATATGACAATCCTCCGAATCCATAATTATTCATAACATCTGCAAACACAGGTCTTTCATCCGTTGCCATCGCTGTAGGATAAATCAGAATAACCAGAAGTATAGGAACAAGGTATAGTCCAACTATACGATATGTAACACTTCTGCACGCTTTCGGAACTGCAACATCAGGGTTCTGTGATTCGGCTGCAGAAAGGCCGACGATTTCTGTTCCCTGGAAAGTTACGAGCACAACCGTCATAAGAACAAGAACCACTCCGAACCCGTTAGGGAACAAATCATGATAAAGACTTGCTCCATCTCCGAAGTTAACGCCCATGCCGTTAAATCCATCTTCTACCATTCCGACCAATTTCCCCTGTGGGCTGCCCCACAGTCCAATCCAGATACCAAATGCCACCAGGACAAACAGTATGATTATGATTACCTTCGTTATGGCGAGTCCTGATTCTATCTTCGCAAA
>CAVEWO010000026.1:0-10291 GCA_963619345.1 Bacteroidaceae bacterium | reverse complement strand
GTACATAGTTGCAGAAAATCCTGATATCAGAGCAAACGAAGCGATAACGCTTTCCAGGCACATGATGAAAGGCCACAAGTGGGAGTGCTTCAGGATATTCCTGAGCTTCATACCATGGTTCCTGCTGGATTACATATCGCTTGGACTTGTGTCCGTGTTTTACAGCAATGCGTACAGGACCGCGGTCTACTGTGAATACTATGTAAAGCTGCGCGGACTTGCGAAAGAAAAAGGTCTTCCTCACGCTGAAAAGCTCAACGATACCTATCTTTTCTGCAGACCTGAGCTTTCCGAGATGGAAAAAAACTATGCCGATGTGATGCACTATATCGACGTTCCCGTGCCGGAAGCAAGGAAGGCAAAGGGCATAAGAGGATTTATGGAGAACTGGCTGGGCGTGATGCTGCTGGGAACTCCGGGAGATCTCGAGTATGAGAAAGAGCAGGCAAGAGCTGACAATATAAAACACCTCAAATACGTTTTCGACGGGAAGATCTATCCGACGAGACTTTCGCCGCTGGAGCACCGGGCTAAGAAGATAAGCCTGGAGACACCGAATTATATAAGGAATTATTCGATACTGTCGCTGGTGCTGATGTTTTTCATCTTTTCGTTCATAGGATGGACGTGGGAGGTGAGCCTTCATCTCGTAAAGGATGGGGTATTCATAAACCGCGGCACGATGTACGGACCGTGGCTGCCGATATACGGAGCCGGCGGAGTGATGATACTGATACTGCTGAACAAATTCAGACGAAATCCGCTGGGAGAATTTTTCGCAGCAGTGATACTGAGCGGCTTCGTGGAGTATTTCACATCACTCTATCTCGAGATGACAAAAGGGCTGAGATGGTGGGACTACAGCGGATACTTCCTCAATCTTGACGGCAGGGTATGCGCAGAAGGTCTGATCACATTCGGGCTTGGCGGAATGGCGGTAGTATATGCTCTGGCGCCTTCGCTCGACAATATGGTAAGGAAGATAAAGCTCAAAGTGCTGATACCTGTATGTCTTGCGCTGATCTGCATATTTGCAGCAGATCAGATGTATTCGTCTGTACATCCGAACGAGGGAAAAGGCATAAGCGACTACAGCATGACGATCGTAGAAGAACTCGCGGTATATAAATCTTAAAATAAAGAATAAAAACAGATCCTTCCCAATATACTGTATTGATTTACAGTCGAGCATGGGGAGGGTTTTATTTTGGAAAACATAAATATTTACGAAAACATAGGAAAACGTACCGGCGGCGATATTTACATAGGTGTGGTAGGCCCTGTCAGAGCAGGAAAGTCCACGTTTATAAAACGTTTCATGGATCTGATGGTAATCCCCAATGTAAAAAACGCATATGAAAAGCAGAGGCTGATCGACGAGATGCCTCAGAGCGGAACGGGCAGGACCGTGATGACGACGGAGCCGAAGTTCATACCGGCGGATGCGGCCGAACTGCAGATCTCGGGCAGTCTCAGCCTGAAGGTAAGGATGGTGGACTGCGTGGGGTATATGATACCGGGTGCGCTCGGGCAGATGGAGGACGGAGTGATGCGTATGGTGGATACTCCGTGGAGCGATGAAAAGATACCGTTCGAGGAAGCGGCGGAGATCGGCACAGAAAAAGTCATCCGTGAGCATTCGACGGTCGGGATCGTGGTTACGACTGACGGCACGATCGGTACACTGGAGCGGAACAGCTATGAGGCAGCGGAGGAAAAGGTGATAAGGCAGCTTACGGAGCTCAGAAAACCGTTCGTGATAATACTGAATTCCACAGAACCGTCATCTGACAATGCTGCGGCTGTCGCTGCAAAGATGGAAGAAAAGTACGGCATGTCTGTGATTAGGATGAACTGCGCCAGAGCAGGGGAAGCTGAGATAGACAGTGTGATGGCGGAACTGCTCGGCAGATTTCCGGTAAAGGAAGTGATCTTCGACATGCCGGGATATATGGAAGGGCTAGGCCTGGATCACTGGCTCAAAGCGCAGGTCATCGGGCGGATAAAGGCATGGGCAGGCAGCTTTGATACGGTTGCAGGTTTCAGAAAAGCGGCAGCGAAGCTCGCAGATGGAGAGCACATAGAAAATGCCGGCATAACGGGCATCGATATGGGTACGGGCGAAACGGCTCTTCGGCTCGATATGGCGTCGGATCTTTACTACAGGATCGTGACGGAGATGATGGGCACCCAGGTAAATGATGACAGTGGTTTTTTTAGTCTGCTCAGGGAGTTTGCTGCGGCCAAGCAGGAATACGACAAGCTCAAAGGTGCTATCAGTCAGGTGAAAAACGGCGGATATGGCATAGTTCAGCCCAGGCTGAGCGAAATGACGATCGAGGAGCCGGAGGTATTCAGGCAGGGAAACAAGTATGGTGTTAGGATAATTGCAAAAGCGCCGACGCTTCATATAATAAAGACCGATATCACGACAGAGATATCGCCGGTGGTCGGCAGTGAAAAGCAGTCCGAGGAACTCGTGAACAGCCTTCGGGAAGAGATGAAGGAGTCGCCGAACGGAATTTGGGATACTAACATATTCGGCAAGTCGCTGTACGAGATGGTGGCAGAGCAGATGGAAAACAAGATCGCGGGCGTGCCTGACAACATCAGGGTAAAGATGCAGAAGTCGCTGCAGAAGATCAGCGATGAAGGCAAGGAGTATTTCATCTGCATCGTTATATAGCACCGGGAATTTGCCGATCAGATGACTGGGGAATGCGGAATGCCACGGCATGCATGGGTGTATGAGGCTGTACAGCACATGTCACCGGACGCAGTGACAGAAACCATATGCGCAATTTTTTAAATGTATCCCGTCTTTTCCTGTATTTAATCTGCTGTATATCGTATATAATAACCGTATGGATAAGAATCATGTGAAAAAAAATCTGCAGAGGGCAGTGATAACAGTAGTCGTGATAACGGCATTCATAACGACTTTTACGGGAAGCGCGCTGAACCTTTCGATCCCGGACATAGGATCACAGTTTGGTGCAAGTGCGGGACGCATGGGATGGCTCGTCAGCGGATATACGTTGTCGGTAGCAGCGTTTTCGGTGCCTTTCGGCAGACTGGCTGACATCACATCGAGAAGGAATGTGCTGATCGCGGGCATCGCGCTGTTCGTGGCGTGCTGCATCGCAGCAATGCTGTCAGGCTCGATGGCCCTGCTGCTGATATCCAGAGTTATGCAGGGCATCGGAGCGGCTATGATATTCAGCACCAATACGGCTGTCCTGATCAGCGTCTTTCCGGGGGAGCAGCGCGGCAGGGTGCTGGGATACTCCCTGGCATCGACATACGTGGGTCTTTCTGCGGGACCTGTGATAGGCGGAGCTCTCAATCACAATTTCGGATGGCGTTCGATATTCGTGTTCATCGGGATACTCGGTGTGGCTGCGCTCGTGGCGGCACTGATGAAGCTGCCTGCGGAAAAGCGCATGGAGCTGCATGCACCGGGCAATGGCGGCGGCGGAAACTTTGCGGGGCATAGTGCTGCAGGCAGATGCGGCAAAAGATTTTCGGGACGGTGTGCTTCAGCTGCAGAAGATCATGACTTGGGCGCGGGCAGGAGAAGTTTTGATTCGGCTGGAAACGTGATATATATGATATCCATATTCCTTCTGATGTACGGCCTGTCAGAAGCGGGAAACGGCCCGGTATATATCGCAGTCGCGGCGGCAGGTGCGGCAGCAGGCATTATATTCGTAAGACATGAGATGAAAACCGCGGATCCTGTTGTGGATATCAGGCTGTTTCGGGAAAACAAAGGATATGCGTTCTCGAATCTTTCGGCGATGCTTAACTACGGCGCCACGTTTGCGATCAGCTATCTGATCTCGATATATCTCCAGGTGGTGATGGGATATTCGTCACAGACGGCAGGTCTGATAATGATATTTCAGCCGCTGATAATGGCGCTGCTTTCGCCTGTCGCAGGGCGGTTTTCGGACAGGTTCTCTCCGTTCAGGATGTCGTCCCTGGGAATGGCACTGTGTGCCGCAGGAACAGTCATGTTCATATTTACGGGGCTGCAAACACACCTCGTGTTCATAATAGCGGCGCTGGTAGTTACCGGTCTCGGATTCGCGCTGTTTTCATCGCCTAATACCAATGCGGTGATGTCGTGCGTGGAAAAAGCGGACTATGGCGTGGCTTCATCGATACTGGCGACGATGAGGTCGATCGGGCATACGTTCAGCATGGTGATCGTTACGATAACTGTGACAGTGCTGGCTTCTGACATGGCGCTGGCGGATGTGCCGGCCGACGTGCTTATAAAAGTGATACGAGTTTCATTCATCGTTTTTACGGCGATCTGCATCGCCGGAGTTTTCCTTTCACTGAAGCGGGAATGATACGTGCAGTTTCTGCAAAACGCTGGAACACGGAATGCGTGCGTCTTTGCAAAACGCCGGGATACGGAATGCGTGCGCCTTTGCATATCGAATATGGGAGATGCAGATCCTGAATAAGAAGCAGTCGGTATTGACAAAGAAAAAGCACTGTTGTATATTAATAGAGTAAAGCGATAAAATGCGAGACAAAGCACAGGAGGTACTGACATGATAAAAGAATTGAAGCCTTCAAAGAAAAGAACGGAAGAAGACAGAAGCCGGCTGATGGCAACAGTCGGAGATATAATAGCTGATGTTAGAATGAACGGAGACTCGGCGCTGATGGAGTACAACCGCAGGTTCGACGGGTGCGAGAGGACGGCGCTGAGGATTTCGGAGCAGGAGATCAGAGATGCATATGACAAGGTCTCTGTTCAGGAGATAGAAGATATAAAGAAAGCTGCCGCGAATATCGAGAATTTCGCAAAGGCGCAGAGAGCGACGGTCGGAGCGCTTGAGGATTTTTCACCGTCACCGGGGATCATGCTCGGACATAGAGTGATACCGGTGGGATCGTGCTGCTGCTATGTGCCGGGAGGCGGATATCCTCTGTATTCGACGGCGCTGATGCTTGGGATCCCTGCAAAGGCCGCAGGTGTGGAGCGTGTTACAGCATGTTCACCGGTGATAAAAGGCACTGACTGCATACACCCGAAAACTCTTGTGGCGATGGACGTAGCGGGAGTGGACGAGATATACGCTGTGGGAGGCGCGCAGGCGATTGCTGCTTTTTCATACGGTACTGACCAGATACAGCCGGTAGATATGATCGTGGGACCGGGAAACAGCTTTGTGACCGAGGCTAAGAGACAGTGCTACGGCAAAGTGGGCATAGATTTTGTCGCAGGACCGAGCGAGGTTCTTATAATCGCTGACGGTAATGCGGATCCGGAGGTGCTCGCGGCGGATATACTGGCGCAGTCAGAGCACGATAAGGAAGCCAAGGGCATACTGGTGACTACAGATGAAAAGCTTGGAGCAGCGGTTATCGATGCTGTCGAAGTGCAGCTGTCAACGCTGGAAACTGCGCCGATCGCGAGGAGCTCGTGGAATGATTTCGGCGAGATACTGATCGCAGATTCGCTGGATAAGGCTGTGGAATATGCGAACGCATATGCGCCTGAGCATCTTGAAATCAATGTGGCAGATGCTGATGCTGACAGGGTGGTCAGCGGACTGAAAAACTACGGCTCGCTGTTCATCGGAGGAAATACCGCGGAGGTATTCGGCGATTACGCATCGGGTCCGAATCACACACTGCCTACGCTGGGCGCAGCGAGATACACAGGAGGCGTATGGGTCGGAACATTCCTCAAGATCTGTACATATCAGAGCATGAGCAGAGATGCGATGATGGGTATCGCTCCGCTGGTGTCGAATCTGGCAAGAGGCGAAGGACTGATCGGACATGCGCGTGCTGCAGAGATCAGGATGGAGAAAAACAAATAGTGTGAAATGTGAGCAGAGGCAGCTTTGGATCTGCCGATGCTCATGGATCAGGAACAAAAATGGCGGATCGGTCGTATCGGTCCGTTTTTGTTTTGTGCACCCGGCAGTGCACATTTCTAACGGGGGCAAGTCCCGAATCAGCCTGGCAGCGGGAAAGATAGAGCTGAGTACCAAGGGTATCTGTCATGAGACAGAATATGGAGGAAGATGCAGACAAATCTGCGGTCTGATGAATAGAAGTCGCATATTAATTTTCTGTCATTTGCCGAATTTATCCTAGATTTTAATTTTTTTATGCTTTGAGTATAAAAAGCCTGCGCCATGTATGGCTGGCAGTCAGACTTATGGTCGGTGCAGAGGATAATCTTGCGGATTTTTATACTCAAATCGATATTATAACGTTAGTTTGTATAAAATTAACCAGGTTAGACGAGCCATGGCGAAAATAATTTATACTCAAACAAGCAGAAATAGCAGTTCGTTACTAAACTCAAATTGAATAAAAATAAATATGATATTTCATATGATTTTGAAACGGATCAGGAGGAAGGAAAACAGACCTGTACAATCTGAACGCAAGATACTACGATCCCGAAAACGGTATGTTTATGACACAGGACACATACCGAGGCAGTCGCTCGAGAACAGAGACACTGTAATACACTAATTTTGCCGCATCAGAGACAAACCCTGATGCGGATTGTCGTTTTTGTGCCCGCCGGTACACGTTTCTAATGCATTTCTTGAAAATCATTGCTTTTTATTGACAAAAAACCTACAATAAGAGAAAGAAACGGTGATTCCGGTGCATAGATGTGAAGCATTACAGGACACCGTGAATAAACGGAGCGAACTGAGAAAAATGAGAGGAGTGTCGCTATGTCAGAACAGCGCGATTTGATAATAAAGCTGGGACAGAAGATAACAGACAGGATAGGAGTCAAAGTAACGGTCGACGATCCCGAATACTGGGGTCTTGCAGGAGTAGTAACAGATGAAATGGCAGAGGTGGCGCTTTCCATGAAGGTGAGAGTGCCTGCGACTGCCGAAGAGATTGCCGGAAGGTGCGGCAAGGATCCGGCAAGAACAGAAGAACTGCTGCAGGAAATGAGCGTGATCGGACTCATAGAATACAACTGGGAGAACGAAGACAGGCACAAGCAGTATGTGCTGCCGATGTTCGTGCCTGGATGTGCAGAGTTCATGGTGATGAACAGGGAACAGGTGGAAGAACATACGGAGATCGCGGATTTCTTTGAGCAGATGTCAAGACTGCCGCTCGAGAAGGTAACTCCGATGGTGCCTCCGGGAGGTGCAGGGATAGGCATGCACGTCATACCAGTGGAAAAGGCGATCCCGACAGATCAGAAGTCAGCGAGCGTTGAGCATATCTCGCACTGGCTGAACAAATACAAGGACAAATATGCGGTGGGCGCATGTTCATGCCGCAGGCAGCAGCGTATCAGAGGCGAAGGAACGGGAGACATAGAAGCGGATCTCTGCATAGGAGTTGGCGATATGGCTGACTATCTCGTGGAGACAGGCAAAGGCCGCTACATAGATATAGACGAAGTAATGGAGATACTGCAGCGCTCAGAGGATAACGGCTATGTGCATCAGATAACTAATATCGACGGAGAGGAAAAGATCTTCGCGATCTGCAACTGCGCACCGGGAGTCTGCAATGCGCTCAGGACTTCACAGCTGTTCAACACGCCTAATATGTCGCGTTCCGCATATATCGCATCGGTAGACAAGCAGAACTGCGTGGCTTGCGGCAGATGCGTGGAGTTCTGTCCGTCGGGAGCGGCTAAGCTCGGGCAGAAGCTCTGTACCACTCACGGCGAGATCGAATATCCTAAGCGCGAGCTGCCTGATGCTGCGAAATGGGGACCGGATAAGTGGAGTCTGGATTACAGGGACGCAAATCAGATAAACTGCTACGACACGGGAACTTCACCGTGCAAGACAGCCTGTCCTGCGCATCTTCCGGTGCAGGGCTACATAAAGATGGCGGCACAGGGAAGGTATATGGATGCACTGAAGCTGATAAAGACAGAGAATCCGTTCCCTGCAGTGTGCGGAGCGATATGCAACCGCAGGTGCGAGGATGAATGCACGAGAGGCAGCATAGATGAAGCTGTGGCAATCGATGAGATCAAGAAATTCATTGCATGGCAGGAGATCGACAGTGACAGCAGGTACATACCACAGATGCTCAATCAGGACAACGTGCCGTTCACCCAGAAAATCGCAGTGATCGGAGCCGGTCCGGCGGGAATGTCAGCAGCGTTCTATCTCGCACAGAAGGGATATCCTGTCACTGTTTTCGAGAAAGAAAGCAGGCCGGGCGGCATGCTGATGAACGGTATACCTTCGTTCCGCCTGGAGAAGAACGTGATAGAAGCAGAGATAGATGTGCTCAGGCAGATGGGCGTGGAGTTCAGATGCGGCATAGAGGTAGGCAGAGATGTCACGATCGCTGCACTCAGGCAGGATGGCTATGCGGCGTTTTATGCCGCTATCGGAGCGCAGGGCGGACGTCTTGCAGGCGTTCCGGGCGAAGATAGTGACGGAGTTATGTCCGGTATAGATTTTCTCAAAAAGCTCAATCTAGATGGAAACGGCACGCGCCTGCGCGGAAGGACTGTCGTGATCGGCGGCGGGAATGTGGCGATCGACGTGGCGAGAGCAGCGCTGAGGGCAGGATCCGATGATGTATCGATGTTTGCGCTCGAGCCTGCTGATATGATGCCTGCAGACAGGGAAGAGCTGGCAGAGGCAGCTGCGGAAGGCATCAGCATCGGTAATTCGTGGGGCGTGAAAGAGATAGTGCGCGAAGGCGGAAAAGTCACAGGCGTGATCCTCAAGAAATGCGTATCGGTATTTAACGATGACGAGTGCTTTGCGCCGGTGTACGATGAGAGAGACATCCTGCTGGCTGAGTGTGACAATGTGCTGTTCTCAGTAGGTCAGAGCGTAGTTCCAGGCGGGCTTTTCAGCGGCACAGATGTGCAGTTCAATGCCAACGGCACGGTCAAGGCAGATCCGGTGACTTATCAGACCGCAGAGGCAGATATATTTGTCGGAGGTGACGTTTACACAGGACCGAAGTTCGCAATAGATGCGATAGCGGCAGGCAAAGAGGCAGCTGTGTCGATACACAGATTCGTGCATCCGGGACACAGTCTCACGCTGGGGAGAAATCTCAGACATTTTATCGCGCTTAACAAGGACGATCTGAAGATCGAACCGGGTTCGTACGACAATGGAAAGCGCAATGTCCCGGCTGTCAGAAGCGGCGAGACGCAGAAGAGCTTCCGCGATATGAGATGTACGTTTACTGAGGAACAGGTGCAGAAAGAAGCCGCGCGCTGCCTGGGATGCGGTGCAACTACGGTCGATCCGAACCAGTGTATAGGATGTGGTGTCTGTACGACAAAATGTGAGTTCGATGCGATACACCTGAACAGAGATCTTCCTGAAGCCAGCCGCATGTACAAGTCGGAAGACAAGATGAAGGCCATACTGCCTTATGCTGCAAAACGCGCGATAAAGATAAAATTCAAGAGGAAGAAATAGCTATGCATGAGCTCGGTATAATCGTGAATATCAATAAGACGCTCGCCGAAGTGGCAGCGGAGAACGATGTGAGCAGAATCGGCAGAGTGACGCTGGAACTCGGAGAAGTCAGCGGCATCGTACCTGAGCTTCTCAAAGACTGCTGGAAATTTTACAGAAAAAAGACTACGCTTCTTGAAGATGCGGAGCTTGAGATCGAAATACTGCCGGCCGTCACGTTCTGCGAAGACTGCGGAGCACGGTACCAGACAGTACGTTTCGGCAGACAATGTCCGCAGTGCGGCAGCGGCAGGACATATCTGCTCAAAGGAAACGAATGCAATATAAAAGAGATAGAAGCATGCTGAAAAAGCAAAGGATGTGACATTATGAGGATAATAGAAGTCAGGCAGAGCGTGTTCGCGAGCAATGACGCAGATGCGGAGCTGTTGAGAACGCAGCTCAAAAAAGAAGGTACGTTTCTGCTGAACGTGATGTCTTCGCCGGGGAGCGGC
Organism: Bacteroidaceae bacterium; assembly: GCA_963619345.1. Lineage (GTDB taxonomy): Bacteria > Bacillota > Clostridia > Peptostreptococcales > Anaerovoracaceae > Lentihominibacter. Next base: position 366 of record CAVEWO010000026.1, on the reverse strand, counting down.
AAGACCTCGGTACTGCTGAAAACCATAGAGCGGCTGAAGGGCGAGATAGAAATAGGCGTGATGGAGGCAGACATAGATTCGGACGTCGATGCAGTCAAAGTCTCGGAGACAGGAGTGAAAACCATTCAGCTGCATACGGGCGGGATGTGTCACCTGGATGCGGAAATGACGAGACAGGGGCTGGCAGAGCTCGGCACGGACGGTCTGGAACTGGCCGTGCTGGAAAACGTCGGAAACCTGGTATGTCCTGCCGAATTCGACACAGGAGCTGTAAAAAATGTCACGATCCTTTCGGTACCGGAGGGGCATGACAAGCCGCTGAAATATCCGCTGATCTACAATGTGTGCGATGCGCTGATAATAAAC
>CAVEWO010000025.1:0-10621 GCA_963619345.1 Bacteroidaceae bacterium | reverse complement strand
GTCTTCCTCCGGCTCCTTCTTTTCGGAAGCCTCCGGAGCATCGCCGGCATCTTTTTCCTTTTCTTCTTTATCTTCGGCCTTTTCATCAGTCCCTCTGTCTTCCGGAGCCTGATCTTCAGCCTGTTCCTGCTTCTTTTCCTTATTGTCTATATCAATCTTTGCCATCCTCGTCTCCTTCCGTTATCATAAAAGCCTTGCTTATATTATCTGTAAGGTACTCAACGACGGAAGTGACTTCGCCGTATCGCATCCTCGTAGGACCTATAACTCCGATCTTGCCTACCATCTTACCGTCGACATGATATGTCGCAGTTATGAGGCTGCAGTCCTGCATCATCTCGTTCTGGTTCTCATTGCCTATGGTTATTATCACACCGTTTTCTCTGTTTATCAGAGTCTTTGTGAGATCCTCCTTGCGGCTGACCATCTCAAGGAACAGTTTCGCTTTATCGAGATCGTTGTATTCCGGTATCGAGAATATGTTTGTAAGTCCGTCCATGTAAAGGTTCACATTGAGCATATCCTCAAGAGTCTTTACGAAGTTTGGGACGATATTTTTTTCAAACATTGCCATCGCTTCAGCATCTGATTTGAATGCCTTGATTATATCAAATGTCAGGGCCTCACTCAGCGTCTTGCCGCGATAATTGTACGTCATCGTCTTAGCCAGTATCCTGAGTGTTTCTTCAGAAGCCGGTTTATCCAGATACACCGAGGTGTTTGATACCTTGCCGCTCTCCGATACAAGCATCAGCACCACCGTTCTCTCATCGACCGGGAGCAGGTTTATATATTTCAGAGTATCCTGATCCTTCTTCGGCGTCATCGCAAATGCTGTAAGGCTCGTGATCTCCGACAGTATGTGTGCCGCTCGCTGTACTATATTCTCCAGCTCGTTCACATTACTGCAGAGCTGCATAGCTATAGCGTCCTTTGCCGCCGTACTGAGCTCTGTCCTCGGCATCATCTCATTTACATAGAGTCTGTATGCTTTCTCGGAAGGAACTCTGCCGGAAGATGTATGCGGATGAGTGAGATAGCCCATCTCTTCCAGATCCGACATCTCGTTTCGGATCGTCGCCGGGCTTATGCCCAGATCATAATTCCTCGACAATGTCCTTGAGCCTACCGGCTCGGCAGTCCTGATAAAATCAGCTATGATGGCCTGTAATATTTTCAGTTTTCTTTCACTTAAATCCATCTTAGGCCTCCCGTTGTTAGCACTCATTACCTTCGAGTGCTAATCACAGTTTAAATTTACCACCGTACAGGTATAATGTCAACACTTATTTCAAAAATTTTTATCCTTTTTCTTACTTTTTTGCTGTATATCCACTTCAACGAACTTCTTCGATCCGAACAGATACAGGTACGCCTCCTTCACAGGCTTTCCGCACGCGGACTCAAGCGCTTCTCTGTATATATCTATCTGACCTTCATACATCCGTACGAGCTCGCGCTCGCGATCTTCACTTCCCGCGCAGCTGTTCTTGTAATCTATCAGCACTATGCCGTCTTCCTCTTCGAAATAGCAGTCTATGATACCCTGCACGATCGTGTCTGCCCCCTTTACATTCCTGCGGAGTATGAATTCGCGCTCTTTGTACAGATGCTCCGACATCGCTGCACGTTTCCCCGGTCCTCCGCGGAAAAACGCTTCTATATTATCAATCCTGACTGCAGCGGCTTCTTCATCCGTTATCGTACCATCAGCCGTAAGTTTTCCCACGACTTCCCTGATATATCCGCTGCCGCGCGCCGCCGCTTCTGCAAAGTCGAGCTTTTCGATCACGAGATGCATCAGCGTACCGGCCTGCATACTGCTTATGCTGTCTCTTTCCACGGAAAACGCAGGCTGTGCGAGAGCCACACTGTGCTCATCGCGCCCGTCCGGCATCTCGCCGGCTGCAGCCTTTGCATATACGTCTGACGCACCATCTGCGTATTCTCCCGCCTCCGCCGCAAGCTCCTCCTGCCTGAGCCTGTTGAGCTCCGTTACCGAATACTTCGATTTCACTCCTGAAACATCCATGTACGGATATTCGAATGAAAGCCTTTCATCTATCAGCTCTCTCAGACGATCATCCGTGCTCTCCCTGTTCATGCTGAACACGTCGGCGATCCGCGTCCTGGAATATACGCGTGAATCGTCACACGAGCTGTCATCTTCGCTGTTTTCATGTATCACGATCTTCTCTCCGGCATCAGACATCGGTCCGTATACCATTTCGATGAATGACCTGCCTATCCCTGCAACCTCTTCCAGCTTCTGCGGATCCTTCACAGTTCCCGTCAGCAGCAGCTGATCCATAGCTCTTGTCATTGCGACATACAGGATCCTTATCTCCTCCTCGAATTCCTCGTTCGCCTTCTGCGCCTCGATCACACGCTGAAGCAGCGTTTTTCTGTGCCACTTTTCATCTCTGTTTACATGAGGCATGCCGATCGCAAAGTCTTTGTGCATGATGCTTCCGCTGCCTGCGCCCCTGGCCCGGATGCTTCTGCCCATCCCCGTCAGTATGACTACAGGGAACTCAAGCCCCTTGCTCTTGTGAACAGTCATCACGCGCACGACGTTCTCATTTTCGCCGATGACTTTTGCCTCACCTATCGAAAGGTTGTTTTTCTTCATCGCTTCTATATATGAAATGAATCCGTAAAGTCCGCTGTGGCTGGTCTGCTCGAACTGCCCCGCCTTTTCCACCAGCAGTCTGAGATTGGAAATGCGCTGCTTTCCGGATGGCAGACCGCTGCAGTAGTCAAAGTAGCCCGTATCGTAAAGCAGTATTCTGACGAGTTCTTCAAGCGTTATCGTATTCTTGAGCTCTTTCCAGTATGCGATCTGCTGCAGCATGCGGCTGAGCTTTTCTTTCAGCGCTTCATCCGTTCCGCTCTCTGCATATCCTCTCACAGCATCGTAAAAGCTGCCGTCCCGGAATCTGATCCTGACTGCCGCAAGCTCCTCGACAGAAAAGTCGAACACAGGACATCTCATCACGGATATCAGCGGTATGTCCTGACTGGTATTGTCTATAACGCGCAGGAGATTCGTGAACACCTGGACTTCGACTGTCTCGAAGTATCCGCCTGTGTTTTCGCCGAAAGCAGGCACACCTTCGTTGTTCAGGAAACGTTCCAGCGTCTTTATGCTCGATCTGCTTCTGGAAAGCACAACGATATCGCGATACTCCACATTCCTGTACACGCCTTCCTTTACATCATATATCTCTTTTCCCAGGCTCTCCCTGATGAGCCTCAGTATCATCTTCTCTTCAGGCTTCGCATCATCGTAGCTGCCGCTTTCCGATTCCTGTACCTGCGGTACGATGATATGGCATTCCGTTTCTATGCCCGGATACTCTCTGTCCACAGTACACTTGAGTCTGGCATTCCCGTCGTATCCGTCCATGATGCGCTCGAACACGGTATTGACAGTCGCAGTTACTGCATATTTGCTCCTGAAATTGTTGCTCAGATCGATCTTGATGCTGTCTTTTTCGGACTCCTGTGCGTAAAGCGCATACTTCGCCCTGAATATCTCCGGCTCGGCCAGTCTGAATTTGTATATGCTCTGCTTGACGTCGCCAACCATAAACAGGTTATCTTTCCCCGCGATCCTTTCTATGATCGTCTCCTGCAGCATGTTGCTGTCCTGGAACTCGTCTATGAATATGTATCTGAATCTGTCGCGGTACTCCGCCGCAACCAGATCATCGCTGAGTATGTCGATAGCATAATGCATAACATCATCAAAGTCTACGATGTTCTTATCGGCTTTTTTCTGCCTGAATATATTCTCAAAATCCTCGATCAGTTCTGTGAGATATCTCGTGTCGTCATACAGCAGATCAAGCTCCGCGTCATATTCGCTCATGCTTCGCTGATAGTATCTGCCGCGCAGATCGTCCAGTATCTTCTTGCCGTTTTTTCGCAAAGACGCCACGTGATCTTTCACCAGGGCATAATCTTCCTTCTGATCTTTAGCAGCTCTCATCTGGTTGAATTTCACTGTGCTCAGGAATCTGCCGAAAATGTCAATGCGTTCAGCCGGTGATAAAATCTCCATCTCTCGTTCACCGTCTCCCGAAACCATGCCGGATATCAGCTGCGCATCGGCCTGCGCCTTTTCGAAAAGGCCTTCTATACCGGCCTCTTCAAGCACGTCTGCGGCCTTTGCATAAAGTTCTGCAGCCTTTTTGAACTGGTGCGCTGTCTCTCCTGCAACGAATTCGTCGAGCTTCAGGGCTGCCGACGGCGAATCACTGCCCAGCTTTTCTGCAGACTCCTTCGCCCATGTCATATAGTGAGGTATGCTGCGCATCTCATCGTAAAGCGCTATGATGTTCTGCTTTATCCTGTTCTCGCTGCGGTCGCTGCTGTATTTTCTGAGGAAACCCGAAAAACGGGCATAATCATTGCTGAATCTCACGTCAAACAGCTCATCAACGGATTCGTTCTTCATGATCGACACAGCAGTATCATCGCCTATCCTGAATCCCGGCTCCAGGTCTGTAACATAAAAATACCTGCGCATCACTTCCAGCGCAAATGTGTGGAACGTGCTGATACTGGCTCTTGGCATCAGTGACAGCTGACGTTTCAGGAACTGTCTGTCAGCTCCCGGCTTCTCCATCTGCTCTCTTATCGCCTTTTCGAGACGCGCCTTCATCTCTGCCGATGCAGCGTTTGTGAATGTGGTTATAAGAAACCTGTCTATATCGGTCTTGTCCTCGAGCACAAGACTCTTGATCCTTTCTATCAGGACGGCGGTCTTTCCTGACCCTGCCGCCGCTGACACCAGTATGTTCCTGTTTCTCGTCTCTATCGTTTTTTTCTGCGCATCAGTCCACTGCATTTTGTGCCCCCGTACTTTACATGATATATCGTTTATTATATCAAATAATTTTTCTCATAACAATTCAAAGGCTTATGGTGTATAATAGGAGTCAGAAAAATATTTAACGAGAGGTAATCATCATGAAAAAATTCAACCGTCCGACAATGCTTATGATTTTAGACGGATACGGTCTCAATAAAGAAACAGCCGGCAATGCTATCGCCGCTGCCGACAAACCGCACCTGGACGAGATATTCGCGAAATATCCGTCCGCATCGCTGAAAGCCTGCGGACTGGATGTCGGGCTCCCCGAGGGTCAGATGGGCAACTCCGAGGTCGGTCATCTCAATATCGGAGCCGGACGCATAGTATATCAGGATCTTACGATGATCACAAAGGCAATCGAGGATGGCTCGTTCTTTGAAAACAAGGCGTTTCTCAAGGCTGTCGATCACGTGAAGAAAAACGGCTCGACGCTGCATCTGCTGGGTCTGCTGTCCGACGGCGGAGTGCACAGTCACATAAACCATCTGCTGGCGCTTGTCGATCTTGCAAAGAAGCACGGTATCGAGAAGCTGTGTGTGCACTGTTTCCTCGACGGTCGTGACGTGCCGCCAAGATGCGCGCAGAAATATATCGACATGCTTACCGATCATTTCGAAAAGACAGGTGTCGGAACGCTGGGCGTGATCTCCGGCAGATATTATGCGATGGACAGAGACAAGCGCTGGGACAGAGTGGAAAAAGCGTATGATGCGATGACCATCGGAGAGGGCATGCACGCTGCTTCCGGAAAAGAAGCGATCGATGCTGCTTACGAAAGAGAGGAAAATGACGAATTCGTACTGCCGACTGTGATCAACGGTGCGCCGACTGTAGATGACGGCGATGCGATGATCATGTTCAACTTCAGACCTGACCGAGCCAGAGAAATCACAAGAACGTTTGCAGACAATAATTTTGACGGCTTTGACCGAAAGAAAAAGGTATCGGACATCTGCTACATATGCATGACTCAGTATGACGCTCAAATGCCGAATGTGACGCTGGCATTTCCGCCGGAGACGCTTCACAACACTCTCGGCGAATATATCGCATCACTCGGGCTGACACAGCTCAGGATAGCCGAAACAGAAAAATACGCTCACGTGACGTTCTTTTTCAACGGCGGTGTTGAAACTCCGAACAGGAACGAAGACCGCATACTGATACCGTCGCCTAAAGTTGCAACGTATGATATGCAGCCTGAAATGAGCGCATACGAAGTCACCGAGAAAGCCCTCGAGGCGATCGACACAGACAAATATGATCTGATAATACTCAATTTCGCAAATGCCGACATGGTCGGTCATACAGGTGTGATGAAAGCTGCGATCGAAGCGATAGAGACGCTCGACAAATGTGTTCCAAGGATCGCTGATGCGATACTTGCAAAAGACGGTCAGATACTGCTGACGGCTGACCATGGCAATGCTGATGTTATGCTTGACAATAACGGCAATGTCGTTACCGCACATTCGCTCAATGATGTCCCACTTGTTCATATAGCTAACGAACCATGCCTTCTTAAAGACAATGGCAGACTGTGCGACATAGCTCCTACGATACTGAAGCTGATGAAGCTTGATATACCGGAAGAGATGACTGGGAAACCTCTTGTATGATTCTTTCTCAGATTTTGCTGCCTGATCAAGCAAAAGACGGCGGCTGACTGCCGCCAGGCGCACCACAAGAAAAAGCCTGAAACGCTCCTACCGGATTCGTCTCAGGCTTTTATATTCTGTCTATACCGAGTCATAAAACAAATTTTCACCTTGATTCAGGGTTATGATCCATTTTCATTGTTTCTGCTTACGTTTTATGACTTTCTCTCTGTATTTATGCGAAAAGAACAGCTTTGTTCGCAAGAACGAGTCTTACATCTTCATTGCTGTCTGTGATGTTGTCTTTTGCCGCTACATCCGATTCTGTCTTCAGCGCTGCTTCCATCTCTGCAACGAGAGCATTTGCTGCCGCATCATCAGCTTTGCCTGTCTCATACTTTTCAACATATTTCTCACATGCCTTCATAAGACTCTGATTAGGCATTCCCGACGGAAAACCGCAGAAGAAAAATGCATCGATCTTGAATTTTTCATTCTCTGCGATTCCTTTTATTTTAGCTACGATTTCTTCTCTGCTCATTTTGATAACCTCCAGATTTATCTTGAATCTTAATCAATCATTATGATTTTTCACGAATCAGCAGCCGTGACCAAATCTTGAATCCACATGCCGATTCATACTAAATCAATTATTACACTCATTATGATCATTTTCCCCACTGTTTAAAATGGTATCATTTGAGCTGATTTGTGTCAAGGTCAAAACAATCTGTTCCATAGCTTTTTTCAGATTTATATTTATTTCCGTAACTTTGATTTTCATATCCGGCAACATATTTACGGGTGCATTCGCAGCGAATCCCGCTGGTTTTCCTGTCGCTGCAGCCGTTCCTATACGCTTTTTCACCATCTGTGCCACCTGCTCTGCAAGAGATTCATACGCAACAGTCCTTATATGCTTTACAAGCTCAAAATTCTTTTGTCTCTGCAGAAGACTCGCTTCCATCTGCGTAAGTGCTCCGAACGCAGTTATTTTCACTTTGTTTCCTGTAAGCTGTACTACGGTTTCCCGAGGACCTTTGCCAGTAAACGACTTTAGGATTTTAATAAATTCCTTTTTTATCAGATCCTCCGTTTCCCCACGCTTTTCCATATCGTCAAACACACCGCCATGGCCGCGCTCCCCGGCCATTATGACGTCCCCGATCTTTGCAAGCTTGAGCTCAAGCTCGGCGAAATCCAGCGGCTTTATGATATAGCCATCTATCCCCAGATCTATAGCTTCGATCACCGTCTCGACTTTGTCCACACTCGTTACGATCACAGCATGAACGGTGTCATGCTTATCTCTGATACGGCGCAGCATTTCCATTCCGTCCACTGCAGGCATCAGAAGATCTGCGATTACGATATCCGGTCTATGAAGCTCGAACATTTCAACGCCTTCTGCCCCGTCACGTGCCGTAATGACTCTTCCTGCCCTTTTCTTCAAAAAATGAGCCATTTCTTCTCTTGCAAATGCGTCGTCTTCAACATAAAGTATCGTCAGATTGCTTATAGAGTCCATACTTCTGCCTTTCTTTTCTTATTACTGCTTCTATCACTGCAGCTTTCTCGTTTTATGCAAAGCTGCACTTTTATCATTATGCGTCTGTGTCATCTGTGTACCGCAATGGTATTATAATTTCAAAGCATACACCATCCCGCACATTTTGAAAAGAAATATCTCCATTGAAATGAGTCCGCAATATCTGCCGCACGAGATACAGACCGATCCCTGTTCCTTCTTTTTCTTCTTTAGTCGTAAAGTAAAGATCAAATATTTTATCTGCATTTTCCTCCGCTATCGGGCTGCCGCTGTTGAAAATCCTGATGACGCTGATACTGTCTGCTGAGCCGGAACTGATCTTAGAATCAGAATCATTTCCCGCACCCGGTCTTTTTCCTTTCATACATGCGAAAGCGGATCTTTCCGACCCTTCCTCGACTGCCGTCGTTATCTCGATCGTTTTGCCTGCAGCTGTACAACTCCCGATATCGATCCCCTTCTCGCCGTCAGCATTGTCTGAACATCTGTCCTCAATAGCTGCAAAGGCATTGTCTATCAGATTGAATACGCACTGACCGAATTCATTGCGATATCCCTCTATGAACACTTCCGGTCCGTCAACGGTTATCACGATTCCCTTCAGTCTCAGCCTTTCCTCCATAAGATGGATCGTACGCTCTATCTCACGATTCGCAGAAAAAATCTCAGTTTTCTTTCCCGGGCGCAGAAATGCAGTGAAGTCATCTGCTGTTTCAACCAGATTGTTGACCATGAGATCCATTCTGTAAATATAGTTTTCAAAATCCTCGTCGCTAAGCATACCCTGACTGTAGTCATCCTGCATGTTGGAAAGTGCCATTTTCATGCTGTTCAGCGGCTGTTTCCACTGGTGTGCTATATTTCCGACCATTTCTCCCATCTTTGCCTGCCGTGCCTTGGAAACAAGCAGCGCATCCTTTATTTCGGCTTCCTTTATGATAGGATTCACGTGCTTTCTGGAATAGTACATCACAAGAAAAACCGCAGTCACTACGATCAGTATTCCCAGAAGTATCACTGCAGCTTCAGTCCTGCGTATCGGCCCGACTGCAACATCCACAGGCTGCATCAGAGTCAGTGCCCATTTTTCACCGATGCCGGCTTCCGCATATATGCAGTCACCAGGATTTCTGATTTTACTGATATCAGTCCCCGCCACCACGCTGCCGTTTTCCAGAAATGCAGAATGTCCGTTTATTTCGCTGTCGATATTCTTCAGCGTATTGAAAATATCATCTACAAGAATATCCGCCCCCAGAACACCGATAAGCAGACCGTTCCTGTCATACAACGCCTTTGTATAGCTAACCGTTTCACCATCCATTCCGGGGTCGTAAGTGGCATCGAGCCAAAGCGACCCGTTTTTTATGGTATCAAAATAATACGCTGTCGAATCTTCATCCTGCCCCAGCCATCCGTTGCTGATACTCAGGCTGTCGATATATACGGTCTCTCCCGTTTCTTTTTTCAGATACCATATTTCATCTTTGCCTTTTGATGTCTCCGGTGCATACGTCAGATAAAAGCCCGCAGGATACTCAAAATTCTCCGTAACTTTTCTCATCATTTCGCTCGTTTTCGTCTTCTTTTTCTCGAAAACACTACGGTCGTTAAGATACAGGCTGACGTCATAGTCGCTCTCGATCGATGCTGCCATACTGCTGACGGCAAGCTCCGATTGCGAAAATACAGCATCAAAGTCTTTCGCATATGATTTGCTCATATACGAAAGACTTTTCTCGGCCTGATAAACAGCGATGTTTTTACTGTTTATCAGGCTGACACTGACAAGTGAGCCCACAACGACAAATGCCGATGCTATTATGGCTATTATTATTCTATGCGCGGTTTTTTTCATATGCTGCACTCCCCTGCCAGCATTATATCATTTATTGGCTCTCACCATAAGGCCTTATCGTCCTAAGCAGGTCATAAACATCACTTCTGTAGTTACTCTCGCATGACCACGATGTATCAGCCTTTACTACCAAAGTATATTTTGTATCACTGTTGTATGCTTTCCATTCAGTCACGCCTTCGCCGTTAGGATTGCCTGTCTTTGCGAAATTGTAAAGTGCGGTTTGTGTCATCGTTATGAGCTCATCCGGCATTTTTTCAGGATCGCCTGTAAGCTCTGTATAACCTTCTTTTGTTCCGAATTCAAAGCAGACATCCATTGTATGCAGAGCTCTTCCCCAAGGCGAAACCTCTGCCGCATCACCTGAGTATTCCAGAACATCATCCTTGTCAGGTGCATATTCCCAATAATAGAGATATACATTTTCATTCTGAACGGACTGTGCCTCCGCCGTAACCAGTGACGGATAAGGAGCCGCAAGTTCATTCCACAGATCCATTGTCGACTTTACTTTATCATCTCCGAGCGCACAGAATTCCTCATAGAATGTCGGGTCGTCAAGTACATTATACCTGCCGTATACGCCTGCACGTTCTGTTTCTCTTTCTTTCAGCATTTCATAAATCGGCGTCGGGTCTGTTATTGGTTCTGAAATGCTGTTATCCCAATCAATGGCTGATCCGTCTTCCTCGCCGTTCACTGCACCAATCAGAAGGTCGATGTCTTTTGCAGAT
>CAVEWO010000024.1:0-10819 GCA_963619345.1 Bacteroidaceae bacterium | reverse complement strand
ATACCAACGGACAGCAAGCTTTTTTTGCTAATTAAGTGTCAAAGACGAGATATTATATAGGTGAAACGAAATCGTCGAGCTCAGGCTAAAGAATTAATAGCCGCTGCGTAACAAAGATAAAACTCATTACGTAATTTACGTAATGTTTGTATTGACTTTACGTAAATTACGTAATATAATATATATTGTAAGGAGGTTGGTTATGAAAGGTAAAGAACTTGTAAAGATGCTGAAAAAAGATGGCTGGGAAGTTGTCCGCATAAAAGGAAGCCATCATATTATGAAAAAAGGCAACCAAGTGGAAACTATTCCAGTACATAATACCGACATACCAATCGGCTTGGCAAATTCAATCATGAAGCGAACGGGGCTCAAATAAAGCCCCCGCTTCAGCATAAGAAAGGAGTGTATTGTAATGTTAAAAGTATATCCTGCTATATTTCACGAAGAGGATGGCTACTGGGTAGAATTTCCCGATCTTGCAGGCTGCAATACCTGTGGCGCTACTCTGGAGGAAACCATGGAGCTTGCGCAGGAAGCTTTAGGGCTGTATCTAGCGACCCTTGCCGAAGAAGGACTCGACATTCCGGCGCCGTCGCCAATAAAAGATATTGACTCAGACGGTTTTGTATCCTATGTTTCTACTGACATGGATAGGTATCGTCGAAACAATAGGGCTGTAAAAAAGACACTGTCTATACCTGCGTGGCTCGCAGACGAAGCTGAAAAGAATAATCTCAGCCTTTCAAAGGTTCTGCAGGACGGGTTAAAGTCTCAGCTCGGTCTGTAGGACGAAATTTGCGTTTACTTCAAGGAGGTTAATCATATGAAACTTGTTTACCCTGCATATTTTCATAAAGCTGAGGAAGGCGGTTTCTGGATCTCGTTTCCTGATATCCCTGAGTGCCTGACTCAAGGTGACGACATGGCAGAAGCCTATGAAATGGCTATCGATGCGCTGGGGCTCGCTCTTGAGGATCGCATAAAGGAAAAGGACGTCCCTGTTCCTACCGAAATAGACAAACTTTCACCGGAAGATGATGTATATGTAGCGCTTATTGAGTTCGACCTGCAGGAGTACAGAAAAAAGCACAGCTCTAAAGCTGTCAAGAAAACGCTTTCAATTCCTCAATGGCTTAATGAAGAAGCAGTTGCACAAAACATAAATTTCTCTCAGGTTCTGCAGGACGGGTTAAAAGCAAGGCTCGGTCTGTAATACCGACAAATGGATGATATTTGCCTGAGAGCAGTAGAAAGGTGTAAGCTTTATGAAAAACGAATTAAAACTTTTTGAAAATAGTCAGATACGCACATCGTGGGATGATGAAAAAGAAGAGTGGTACTTTTCTATTGTGGATGTGGTCGGCGTATTGACCGAAAGTCCTAATCCAAACAATTATTGGAAGGTTTTGAAAAAAAGACTGAAAGATGAGGGAAATCAGTTGGTTACAACTTGTAACCAACTGAAATTGAAATCGCCCAAAGACGGGAAGCACTACCTGACCGACGTTGCCGATACGGAACAGCTTTTGCGTATTATCCAGTCTATCCCATCGCCCAAAGCCGAGCCTTTTAAAATGTGGCTGGCAGAAGTCGGTAACGACAGGCTCAATGAAATTGCCGATCCTGAAAAAGCTATTCAGAGAGCCTACGATACATATAGAAAGAAAGGCTATTCAGAAGAATGGATAAATCAGCGCATGAAAACCATCGAAATGCGCAAGGAGCTTACCGACGAATGGCAGCGTTCAGGAGTAAGGCAAGGCAGAGAATACGCTATACTCACAAATGAAATCTCACAGGCATGGTCTGGAATGACCACAAAAGAATACAAGAATTTCAAGGGATTGAAAAAAGAAAATCTTCGAGACAATATGTCGAATCTGGAACTTGTATTGAATATGCTTGCAGAAGTATCTACTACGGAAATATCCAGAGGGAGCAACCCGCAAGGATTCGAAGAAAGCAAAAAAGTTGCACGTCAAGGCGGCAATGTTGCCCGGAACGCAAGGGAGGAAATAGAAAAGCAATCCGGAAAGCCTGCAATCACATCTCAAAACGCTAAAACAACAAAAGAAATTGAATAAAAAATGCGCCCTCAGCACTTGCATAGGTGTATTTTTTATACCCAAATTCAAAGGAGGAGCATATGGCAACGAAATATAAATATCGATGCAGAGAGGTTTACAGGGGCGTGCAGCTGGATATCAAGTCGAATGACATCAACGATTTTGTCAAAAAGATAAACGACAAAAAAACGAAAATAGACCGCCAGATACTGGATCCGAACACACCTCTGAAAAAACGCTGGAACCGTTACGATTCCAGCGTTTTCAGTTGGTACACCATCAGGGGTTCGAACCCTGGACACCCTGATTAAGAGTCAGGTGCTCTGCCAGCTGAGCTAATGGTGCACATCTTTTTAAATTTTTATCTTCAGCAACTGCCGCCGAACAAGATACATATTATCACCTCACGAGTGCTTTGTCAATAAAAAAATCAATTATTTACCTGACATATTAAAAATATTTGGGAGCACAATAAATTTCGGGAGGGATAGACCATGAAAAACAACAAAATGAACAATAAGTATCACAATGAAAAGAGTGAGAGAAGCGAACGTAACGAAAGAAACGGGCGCAGCGAACGAAATGAAAAAAGCGAAAAAAATGAAAAGGATCAGCGCAGCAAAACTGCGCAGTACCACAGGAGCGACTACAGATAGCATCCTGCCGGCTGCAGCAGCTGTAAGCCTGCGCTGAGCGCCGCTTCGCTGAGACCCGGAGACTCGAGACTTCGACCTTTCCATCGTCGTATCGGCCGTACCATCCGGGTCCGGCAATGCAGCGGTTCGGCCTTTACATATTTCTGCGTTCTGCCTCCTGCGCTCTGCGTTCTGCCCCAGAACCCTGCATCCCCTGATTTTCCGTGACAATGCCAGTTCACGCAGCCTCACGTGCTTTGCTTTCCTCAATCTTCAGCAGTAACGTATCACTTCAGCTGTTCAGAATCCTCCGGCTGTATGCCCTGAGCTACAAACGCCTTGTAATGCTCGTATGCCTTGTTCCAGCTCTCGTATTTTTCATCACCGCGCCGGTCAGGCATATCATAATGCTCACTGATATACTCTGCGAGATACTCCGTGTACTTCTCCGCGCCAATATAATTCACATGCTTGCTGTTGTAAAAATCCTTTTTCCAGTCCAGCCCTATTTCCTCAGCGATCTCCGGCTGATTGCAGTTGAGGATATCATACCCTCTCGCCTGCACTATATCCGCCGCAGTATTGAATTTCTCCGCTTCACCACTCTTCATAGAATACGGAGACAGCACAAAAAGCACCTGCTTATCATCGCCCAGGCCGTCACAGTAATCCAGCAGCTCATTCAGCGCCTGCTCCATCTCAGGCTCCAGCGCCGCTCTCTCATCAGAGTACGCAGGCTTCTTCTGAGCCTTGCTCGTCAGCGTCTTCGGCCCGATAACATAACCCTTCACTTTATTCTTGCTTCTCCACAGAAAAATATCTTTAGGAGTCAGGTTCCCGGCCGTGATACGATTGTGATATTTCAAAATCGGCACATAGTAATCGAGCGGGCCGTCATCCACGCTGCCGCCTGACAGGAACATCGTCTTCTCCGATTCATCCGATTCATCAGTGCTTTCTTCCGACACGTCCGAACTGTCCGTGTCCGCTCCGCCGGCATACTCCAGCGCCAGCTTTATAGTATCGTACTTGTTTGACGATATACGCATGCTGTCCGTTATCCTGCGGATATGAGCGTCCGTAACGTCTTCACTGCCCTTCAGCACTCCACGCAGTTCTATTATGTAAAGCGCGGGATCCTGGGTCTTTTCCACTTCCTTCATCAGGTTCTGCACGAAGATCAGAGGCATGCCCATAGCCGCCAGATCGAACTCCGCAAGCCCCGTTTCTTCATACGCCAACGGGCCTATGAAATACCTGTTGGTCGCACTTGTTCCCAGATACACCGCATCGATCGTATCCTCCTCCTGCGCATAGAATGCGTTGAATATGCGCCTGTTCGGATCCGAGTTAGGTATAGTGAAGACCGCATTCAGATATAAAAACACCAGCACCGCAGCCACAGCAAAAATAACCGCGCGCAGCAGCATTCTCTTTTTCGAAAGCGGTTTCTGCACATTTGCATCACACATCTGTCTCACTTTCCTCCCATAACGCATCATTGAACTTTTTCCACATCTGCCCGTAACCCTCTGACGCCGGCGTTATCGGCTTAGGTATATCGTTTTTCATATCTATTTTGATCTCGCCCTTTCGCGACATCAGTATGACTCTCGTGCCAAGCACGAGCGCTTCCTGTATATTGTGAGTTATGAAAATAACAGTTGCGTTTTCCTTTTCCTTTATCCTCCAGAGCTCCGCCTGCAGCTTGTTTCTCGTCATCGCGTCCAGACTTGCGAACGGCTCGTCCATCAGGATCATCTTCGGATTGAGCGCCAGCCCCTTTGCGATAGCCACGCGCTGCTTCATGCCGCCGGAAAGCTGATGCGGGTAGAGTTCCCCCTTGTCACCCAGACCTACCAGCTCAAGATGCTCCTGCGCGATCTGTTCAAGCTTTTCCTTATCCCTGATGCCCCTTATCTTCAGCGGATACTGTATGTTTTTCTTCACCGTTTTCCAGGGAAACAGCTGGTTGAAATCCTGGAACACCATTATGCGGTCCGTTCCCGGCCCCTCCACTCTTTTCCCGTCGACGAGGATCTCGCCTTCATACGACTCAAAGCCTGCGATACAGCGTATCAGCGTCGTCTTGCCGCAGCCCGACGGTCCCAGTATGCATATGAAATCGCCCTTTTCCACAGTAAGATCGAGGCTGCTGATTATGTCACGCGAGCCGGGCGCATCATGGTAATTCTTCGTGATCCCTTTGACTTCAAGCAGTTTGCTCATCGCACCATCCCCCATTTCTTCACTGTGTTTTTCTCTATTACCCTGAAAACACCGTATTCGATTATCACGCCGATTATCACGATCACTATCAGCGATGCGAATACGCCAGCGATATCAAAATTCGTCCTTCGCATGAAAATATAGTATCCGATCCCTGCGCCCGAGCCTGTCGTACCGAATATCATCTCCACGCTGAGCAGACCTCTCCAGGCTCTCGCCCAGCCGACTCTCAGACCTGAAAGCACGCTGCTGAACGCCGCAGGCAGATACACGCCCGTTACGAGTGATATCCCATGCAGCCCTATGTTCCTGCCGCTTTCCACGTAGATATTAGGCACCGAGCTGAAGCCGTCCATTATGCTGCGCGACATCGGCCACAGTATGGAATGAACCACTATGAAAATTATTGTACCTTCGCCGATGCCAAACCACAGGATGGCCAGCGGCAGCAGAGCCACACCGGGCAGCAGGTCGCAGATCGACACAATGAGATTGTATATCGAATGGAAGATCCTGTTCACGACCGCAAGCCCGGAAAACACAAACGCCAGCACGACAGCTATTCCCATTCCTTTTACGATAAGCGACATCGAATACAGCGTGTACTCCATCAGGCTGTTGTCCTTAAAGCCCGTGACAAAGCTGCTGCCGATCTCCTTCAGAGACGGGAACAGCAGCTCCGGGAACGCCTGCATCTGATACACGATCTGCCACACCGCCAGAAAACAAATGATAAAAATGATCTGTGTCCTTATTTCTTTCATCGATCAGTCCCCTTCAACATTATCAAAGGCCAGGTCGCTCAGCGACTCCACGCCTCCATTTTCCAGAAATCCGTTTTTCTCCATGAAGTCTGCCATGTAAAGCACGCCCTTCGTCTTCGTCGAATACACGCACGCAGGGTCGTTCAGCCATTCGAGCATCGTTTCGGCGTCAACGCCTTCTTCTGCGCAAAGCATCTGCGCGACTTCCTCTTTATTGCTGTTTATATAATCTATCGCCTCAGCCAGGGCTTTTATGAATGCGTCGTAAAGCTCAGGGTTTTTCTCTTTGAGACTGGCCGATGCGACCGCTACAACGAAAGAATTGCCGTCAGGCCATGCATCAGCGATGCCTTCGACTTCATGGATGCTGTCATCGGTAGCCTCCTTGTATACATACGGCGATGTGGTCAGCTGACACTCGACGCTTCCCGAAATCAGCGCCGACATGCCGTCAGGATGCGACATCGCAACTATATTGTGATCCAGCGCATGCGCATCTCCAAGCTCCTTCTCCGCCGCCATCGCCAGTATTATGTGCTGTATGCTGCCTATATTCACAAGAGCGATCTTCTTTTTACCTATGTTTTTCAGCGTCTTTACTTTTTTACTGTTCGTCATCAGCCTGTTCGGCTGTGCAGAGACACCGGAACATATCTTGTACGGCACTCCGCTCGTCACTCCTGTTATTACCGGCGCCAAGCCCATGGCTCCGATATCGACGTCACCCGATGCAAAACCCTCATTTATGGCCTGCCCCGAGTTGAGCACGCTCCACTCCACTTCGACGTCATCATAATACTTTTCTATAAGCTGCTTTTCCTGCATGACCTTGAACGGAGCATAGGCCATGCCGTACTGCTGCACGACCTTGAGCTTCGTGCCCGATTCGTCACCGCTGCCGCCGCATGATGAAAGACCCGCGATCATCAATGCCGCCAGGATCAGCGCCAATGCTTTTCTGACTTTTTTCATACTATCCACCTTTTACCGATAAATATTCTGCACCTGCCGCCTTAACCCTCTCGGCCGGCCGGTCAGGCGACCTGCTGCACACAGCATGTACAGTTCAAAAATCACCCGATCCCGCAGCCCTTCGTGCATCTTTCTTTAATTACCGGAATATAATATCACAGCGGTTTTGAAATTTGTAGAATAACATCGAAGTTTCACAAAAAAACCACGTCATCTCCGGCGCTATGTGATATCATGATTCTGCAAGAAAACGAAGAGCTGCCTCCGGGGCGGCTATCACAAGGAGGAACCTAATGAAACTGTACCCGTCAGTCGTACAACATATAGCTCACAATTCATATGCCGATCCCGACCGGCTCTGCATGGCAGACAGCCGCAGCGTCTTTTCATACAGCGAAGTCTGGAGCAGGATCTACGGACTTTCGCAAAGACTGCGCGCTCTCGGTGCCGCAAAGGATCGATGCGTCGCAGTAGAGTGCAGCCAGAACGCAGCCTACATGATATGTGAGTTCGCCATACAGCTTCTCGGCGGCATATTCGTTCCTGTAGAGAAAAACGCCGCAGCCGGCAGGCTCGCAGAGATCCTGAGCGATACGCAGGCTGTCCTTTATATTGGAAAGGACCCTGCAAAGCTCAGTGCCGCGCTCGATGCCATGCAGACATCCGGCAGACCGTCACAGTGCAGCACGACTGCTGCATTCATGGACATCAGCCAGGCTGCAGACTTTGCATATGCATCTGAAGACATCCCGCCTCTCAACGAGATAAGTTTCCCTGAAGCACAGCAGACCGCAGAAATACTGTTTTCCACCGGAACCACCGGCAAGTCCAAGGGCATCGTCCTGACGCACGGAAACGACATGGCGATCGCCGAAAACGTGATGTGCGGCGTCGGCATGAAAAAGGACAACGTCGAACTGATCCCTATGCCGCTCAGCCACTCACACGGACTTCGAAGAACTTACGCCAATATGGTAAACGGCAGCTCTGCCGTGTTTTCTGACGGTGTGACCCTGCTCAAGAAGGTCTTCACGCTGATGGACGAATACCACGTAACTGCCATGGATCTGTCCCCGAGTATGCTTTCCATCATATTCAAGCTTTCAAAAGACAGGCTTGGAGACTACGCGGACAGACTCGACTACATCCAGCTTGGCTCTGCGCCGCTCCCCGAGGAGGACAAACTGCACCTGAGCAGGATACTGCCCGATACCAGGCTTTACAATTTTTACGGAAGCACGGAAGCCGGATGCTCGTGCCTGCTCGACTTCAACTCGATGACCGGAAGACCGGGGTGCATCGGAAAACCGGCAGTCAATGCGCAGTTCATCGTCGTTGACGAGAACCGCAGAGAGATCGCTTCCTCGCCGGAAAATCCGGGATTCCTCGCAAGCTCCGGCGCGATAAACATGAAAGAGTATTTCCGCGAACCTGAACTCACCGCCGAAACGATGCAGAACGGATACATTTACACCAAAGACCTCGGATACATCGACCGGGACGGATACATTTACATGCTCGGCAGGAAAGACGACGTGATCAACTACGGCGGCATCAAGATCTCGCCGGAAGAGATCGAGAGCATCGTCGTGCAGAACCCTGCGATAAAGGACTGCGCCTGCGTGCCTGTCAGGGATGCGCTCACAGGTCAGGCTCCGAAGCTTTACATAGCGCTCAGCGAGGCCGGAGAGTCCGCCTACGACCAGAAAAAATTCAAGTCGTTCCTCGCATCGCATCTGGATGCGAACAAGCAGCCGAAATATATAGAGATAATAAAAGAGATCCCGCGTACCTTCAACGGAAAGATCAGGCGGAATCTGCTTACAGACCGCGGCAGGGATCAGTGACCTCCGTGCCGCGGCGCACAGGCCGCACGGCAGGCATACCGCATACGTTCGCAATGAATGCGGCGTGATACTGATTCCGGAAATTCCGGCACAGGCCGGTGCCGGCCTGCCCTGCTGAAACGGCAATCCGCTGATCACGATCAGAATCCGCGGTATATGAATGCGCTGGCATCGTACCCCGGGCCGTATACGCCCAGTACGAGCACTGCTGCAAATCCCAGCAGCAGGATGGCCCAGCGCTTTTTTAATGTCATTTCGCCCATCGACTCGCGTATTTTCGCGCCTTTTTCCTGCAGCCAGCTTATCCTGAACCAGACAGCGCATGCGAGGATGAGGATAACGAGATCGCCCCAGTTCAGACCGAGCGACATCAGCGTCGTCCAGAATCCGGCGTCACTGCTGCCGGCGCTGAATATCGACGCATACATCGACATCGCCGCACCGAACGACGCGGCTTTCGGGAACATCCTGCCTACGACGATCAGGAAAAAAGTCCTCAGCACACAGAACACCTTCCAGCCCCTGCTCTGCACATTTATATGCAAGAGCTGCACGAGCTTTTTCAGCTGAGGCTCAAGCAGCAGCCCGAGAATTATGATCCCGCCGTTGTAAAGACCGTACGCTATGTATTTGAACTCGGCTCCGTGCCATATCCCGATCGTGATGAAGGTCGCCATCTGCGCAGCGAGCACCGGGAACAGCTTGCCTATACGGTCGCCGAAAACCTTTCTCAGGCTCTTGCCGGCCTTTCCGAAAAACTTCGAAAGCGAGATCGGGTAGAATATATAGTCTCTGCACCAGAAACTCAGCGACATGTGCCATCTGCGCCAGAATTCCGAAATGCTGTCCGAAAAATACGGCCGCATGAAGTTGTGCGGCATCTCTATGCCCATCATGCCTGCGACTCCCCTGGCGATATCAATACCGCCCGAAAAATCCGCATAGATCTGCACGCTGTACCCCAGCAGCGCGACGAACACTATCGCTCCGTGGTAATCGCCGTAGTTGTCGAAGACCTGGCTCACCATCACCGCCACCCTGTCAGCGATCACGAGTTTCTTGAAAAACCCCCACAGTATCAGCTGCATGCCGTGCGTGAAATTCGTATATGAGAACCTGTGTCCTTCGTAAAGCTGCCCTGCGAGCTGGTCATAGCGCGCGATAGGCCCCTGCACGATCTGCGGGAAAAACGAAAGGAACAGTGCGAAACGCGGCAGACTGCTGTCCGCCTCGATCTTGCTCCTGTACAGGTCTATTATGTATGCCGCCGACTGGAATGTGTAGAATGAGATCCCCAGCGGGATCAGCATTCCCAGATCGAGCTGCACGCCGCCGTATGCCTGCACCAGTATCTCTATGTAGTATCTGAAATATTTCAGCGCTGCGAGTATGCCAAAATCGGCCAGCAGCACGAGGAAGACCATTTTCCTCTTCCTTTTTTTCACTGCGGCTTTGAGTTCTTTTTTATCATCTCTGGAAAGCTCACTCTTGCGGGCTGCAAGATATTCTTTGTGCTCTGTATTGAGTCTGCCTATGTACCTGCCTCCGAAGAACGTCACGACTGTCGTGAACAGTATGAAAACAAAAGTCTTCGGACTCGATATCAGATAGAACACATAGCTGGCTGCCAGCAGCACGACCCATCTGCTCTTCTGCGGCACGGCGTAGTAGCAGCCGGTGACTGCCGCAACAAAGATAAGAAAATACAACGAAGTAAATGCCATTTAACAGTTCTCCCTTTCCTGCATCACTCGTCTATTCCTGAGCTCTGGTTATCAGCTCGACCATCGCATCCACGGAATTGAAGTTTTCCGGAACGAGGTCCTCTACTGATATTTCCACATCGAAGGTCTCGTTGAATTCGCCGACGATAGCCACGATATCAAGTGATTCAAGGATCCCATCGTCTATCAGCTTTGTGCTGTTTTCAAAATCCACATCGCTTCTTACGCCAGTCAGTATTTCCATTATTTCTTCTTTCATTTCAAACTCTCCATTTCCTAGAATAAGCGGCATGCAGACATATGTGAAGCTGCGTGCCGCTGTTTTTCACTCTTGAATTTTAGCACCTGAATCTGTTGTAATCAAGGATAATATGTGTTGCCGCGGTGATATATCGCTGCGGTGCGCGGTTCGGCTCAGCTCCGCCTCCCGGCTATCGCGTCGCCTTGCCTGTCATCTCCGAAATGCTGATCCTGATGACATGCGCCTTGTCCACGCTCGAATCTATGTATTTCATACCGCTCTCAATGAATCCCGGGCTCAGCTTTTTCACGATACCGAGCAGCGCAGCCTTTTTCTCC